>DATILK010000243.1:0-2991 GCA_035476555.1 Chthoniobacterales bacterium
CCTGATGCCGGGTTTGTGGGACAATCACCAGCATTTTAGCGACGTCGATGGCGCTCTGGATTTGGCTAACGGCGTCACGAGCGCTCGCGACATGGCCAACGACCTCGATAGCTTTCCGCAGCGCGTCGCCCGTTTCGATGACGGCAGTGAGCTCGGTCCGCGCGTTCTCAAAGCGGGGATTATCGACGGCAAGGGGGAACTCGCTGGTCCCACCACGATGCGCGTCGACACCGCCGAGGAAGCACTCAAGGACAGTCGATTGGTATGCCGATCACGGCTACGCCCAGATCAAAATCTACTCGTCGGTCAAACCCGAGTTGGTTCCGATCATGGCAGATCGCGCCCACGCCCGCGGATTGCGCGTCAGTGGCCACGTGCCCGCATTCATGTCCGCGAAACAATTCGTCGAAAATGGCGCCGACGAGATTCAGCACATCAATTTCATCGAGCTGAATTTCCTGTTTCCGGAAGTAAAGGAAACGCGGAACCGCGATCGATTCATCAAGGTGGCCGAGCGCGCACGCGAATTCACGCCGGACAAACCGGAGGTGCGCGAGTTCATCAACTTTCTCAAGCAACACCACACCGTGCTCGATCCAACGATGGTGGCGTTCGAAGGTCTTTTCTGCGGCGATCCGACCGCGATTACCCCGGGCTTGGAAGAAATCATCCCGCGCTTTCCGCCGCAGGTCCGCCGCGCGATGCGCAGTGGCGCTCTCGAAGTTCCGAAAGACAAGGAAGCAGCTTATCGCGAAGCGTTCCCTGCCATGCTTCGCTTGCTCAAGGCGCTGCACGATGCCCGCGTCACGATCATCCCCGGGACTGACGCGCTCGCCGGTTACATGCTCCACCACGAGCTCGAGCTTTATGTGCGCGCCGGAATTTCCGCACCGGAAGTTCTCCGCATGGCCACACTCACGCCGGCTCTGGTCATGGGCGTGAACAAGGACCGCGGCGCGATCGCCGCTGGTAAACTTGCCGACATGATTTTGGTCGACGGCGATCCAACGAAAAACATTCGCGACCTCGGCAAGCTCACGACCGTGATCAAGGGCGGCGCCATTTACGATCCCGCCGCGATCGAAAAAGCGCTTGGCATTACACCGCGTCTCGGTCCGCGAGATTGAAGGATCTCCTTTAACGCGGCCGGGCGTTAGATTGATCCTGTTGGGCGAGATTGTTTAGAAAGTCGCTGGCCGCTTCATAGTCTTGAAGGAACCAATAAGAGACGGCGTCCTTGATCGCGTCCGCTCGCGCCGGATTGTCGATCGGCAAAGCGGCCGCCCATCGCGTTGCTGCCGATGGATCTTTTTGCGCCCAACCCGAAGCGATACTGACGAGAGCGGCGGTGCGAGCCGAACCCTGCAGACTCTCTGCCCAACGCAACGCCTTGGAAGGATCGGCTGCTCCGAAGCTTTTCGCTAAGTGAGTAGCGGCCACATCCTGATCGGGGCCTTCAGGCATTTTCGCCACATATTCTCCTGCGCTCTGCGGATCGTTCGCACTCCAGAAGTCGAGCACATTGTTCAAAGCGAGTTGGTGGAGTTGGCCCGGAGGTAGCGATTTGATCCAAGCCAAAGCCGTTGCGGGTTGCTCCGCCGCCAGAGCGCGCACCACTTCAAGTATGGCACGCGTTTTCACAGCACCGTCGGGCAAACCCATGACCATCTCGCCTGCTGCTCCGGGATCCTGCTCGACTAGATTCTTCATGGCTTCGGTCAGAGTGCGGTCGAGCGCATCCCCAGCGAGAAGCTGCTGAGCCAGGTCGACCGTGCGCTGCGGATCTCTTTTCGCGCGAATAATCAACGTCGCTTCAACCGCCGTGACACGGTCGGCCGGATCATTTAGCCCTTTCGCCCAATCGAGCGCCGCCAGAACGTCCTGGTCGGCCCAACCTACCGCCAGAGCGCGCAGCGCGTTGTTGCGACTTTCACCTTCCGGCACCAGTTCGATAAGACGTAACGCGGCGCGGATATCGCTGCGCACGATGTGGTCGAAGAGCCCACTGTAAATCGCCTGTTGCTCGCGCGTCGTTGCCATCTCGCGAGCCAGGCCAACAGCGCGCGCCGGATCTTTCTTTCCTAGCCCGGAAAGGACAATGAACAGCGCTTCGGTATATTCCGCTCCGTCTCGCGGCATGTTCCGGACATAAGTGAGCGCGTCTTCCGGATTCCTTTCGAACCATTCCGCCAGGACCTTTCCAAATTCCATTGAGCGTTTGCGCGGATCGCTCCCTCGCAGGGCATCATTAAGCGCCTGGCTCGAATCTATCCGCGGGACCGAAGCCCGCGGGGAAGGGCCGGTTGAAATCGCGAGGTCCGCCGGCCGCTCCAGCGTCAACGTTCTCGCGCGGGCGCGATCTTGCTCTCCGGAAAAAATTGTGTGGCTGACAAACCAGATCGCCGCTGCCAATCCAGCGAGCAAAACCGCTGCGGCCGGAATCTTCCAGCGATCGATTTTCATAGCCGCAGGCAATGGCGGAAAGGATTCTCGCCCTCGCGAAACCCGTTCTGGCCAAGGCACGAACCTATTTTAGTTATTGCGCGGATTTGGAGAGCCGGCCGTGAAGTCGCTGGAATTATTATTCGTGTCGGTCCCTCCCGAGTTACCGCGCAACGCCGCGGTGGTGTTCGTCAGGGTGGGTGCGGCGCCGGCGCCTTCATAGGCGTCAGCCGTGCCGAACCCGACGAAATCCACCAGGTTACTGTTGCCAACTGGATTATTACCCGTGAGCAGCGTTTGCGTCTTGGTCAGCGCCACCTTGCCGCTCGTAGCCGAGAGACTGATCGTGCCGATCGCCTGTGGGGTTGGCAGATTGAGGGTGCCGCCGGTCCCTTGCGCTTCCTGTATTAAATAATGCTGCCCAGGCAGAATCGAACCGCTCAGAATTGTCTCCGACCACGAGCCGCTGGTGGCGCTGGCGTATTGCACCGCGTAGGTGCTCAAATCGACTGTCGTCGACCCGGCATTGTACAGCTCAATGAAATCATT
>DATILK010000244.1:0-2661 GCA_035476555.1 Chthoniobacterales bacterium
GTTCCCGACGCGCTTCGCGCCTTGAAACGCGGCGGCACCGTCGTCTGCGGCGGGATTCACATGAGCGACATCCCATCGTTTCCGTATCGCGATCTCTGGCACGAGCGAACAATTACTTCCGTCGCGAATCTCACCCGCCGCGACGGCGAAGAATTTCTCGAGCTCGCCGCGAAGATTCCGGTCCGGACTGAAACGCACCGATTTCCGCTGGAAGAGGCCAACGAAGCGCTGGCCGCCTTGCGCGAAGGAAAATTCAGCGGCGCCGCCGTGCTCGTCCCCTAAACTATTTCCGAGCTTCCGGCGTGACGCTGAGCGTCATTTGTTTTCCATCGCGCTCGATCACCACCTGCACCGGTTGCCCGATTTTCACCGCATCCAGCGCGTAAGTGTAATCGTAAATGTTCGCGATCTTTTGCCCGGCGAACTCGACAATGACGTCGCCGCCTTTCAATCCCGCTTTTTCCGCCGGACTCGCGGTACGAACACCGCTGAGCTTCACGCCTTTCACCTCGGTTGTGTAATCCGGAATCGTTCCGAGATACGCGCGCAATGTTTCGCGGCCGCCGCCGTCCTGCGTCGTGCGCTCCACTTTCGCCAGGTCCGGCCGCTCGGCCGTTTGCGCGAGATCGAGCACGATCTGTTGCGAAAATTTCGCAATCCGTTCCAGCCCTTCGTAGTTGATCTTCTCGGCCGTATCAGTCGGCCGATGATAATCTTCGTGCGCGCCGGTAAAGAAATTCAGCACTGGAATATTCTTCGGATAGAAACTCGTCACGTCGGTCGGCAAATACGGATCGTCCTGCAGGGTCACGTTGAATCCCGCCGCCACGTTTCGTTTTTCGATCAGCTTTCGCCAGGCGTGCGATGAGCCCACGCCTTGCATCGTCAATTTGTTGTCGCGCAGGCGGCCGACCATGTCCGCGTTCACGTAGGCGGCGATTTTGTTCAACGCCACCGGCGGATGCTCGCAAAACGCGGCCGAGCCAATGATCCCGATTTCCTCGCCCGACCACGCCGCGAAGATCACACCGCGCCGAAATTTTTCCGGATGATCACTGTGCTCTTTCGCGAGCGACGCCGCCAGCTCCATCATCCACGCCGTCCCCGACGCGTTGTCGTCCGCGCCCGGATGAATTTTATTTTCTTCGCCGGCCCGCTCGAGCGAGCTCGTGCCGCCGTGCCCGAGATGATCGTAATGCGCGCCCACCACCACGTATTCGTCGCTGCCCGATGACGGCGGAAAATAAGCGACGACATCCGCGTCCGTTTTTTTGAGATGCTCGACGCCACACGCCAATTTCACTTTCACTTTCGGCAAAACGAAGCCGCCTTCCGCGTGCGGATTTTCCTGGTCGAGCGCCGTCTGGAGGTCTTTCAAATTCTTGCCGCCCGGCGCCAGGAGCGAATCGGCCATGCTGCCACTGATCGACGCCGCGATAATGCCGCTGCTCGCAGTCGTGTTGTCGTTATTGAGCGGAAGAAGCTGTCCGGCATTCGGCGAATTCGGTCCGGTCACTACGAGCACGCCTTTCGCACCACGCTCGCGCGCGAGCATCGTTTTGTAACGCAAACTCGAATAGCGATTCAATTGCGCCCGGCGCATCTGATCGACGCCTTCCGGCACGTAGCGCAGGATCAGGACGATCTTATCCTTCACGTCGAGGCCCGCGTAGGAATCGTAGCGCGCCGCGCCTTCGCCCGGGACGACGAGGCCGTAACCCGCGAAAACGACATCGCTTTTGGATTCGCCGTTTTCGCTGAACGCCAGCGGCCGAAAATCGTTGTCCAGTTTCGCGACCGTCGGCGACTTCGTGTCAGCTACCGAAATCTCGAGAGCCGTCTTGTCAGGCAGCACGCGTTCACCCGCGTTGAACTGAAACGGTAGCGCGTAGTTTTCCGCGAACGATTTCAGTCCCGCGTCCCGAAAATAATTCGCGAGCCACTTCGCCGTTTCCTGCGCGCCGGCGCTGCCCGTCATACGGCCATCACGCTTTTCGTCCGCGAGCCATTCCACTTCCTTGCGCAAATCGCTTGCTGTGATTTCCGCGCTGTAGCCGGGATCGCTGATCCCGGCCTTCGGCGAATTTGAGCGCGCCTCACATTGCTTCGTCGAGACGCCCAGCGCCCCTCTCGCCGCGCCATCATTCCAATCCGCGATGAACAATTGCGCTTTTCCATCGCTGGTTCGCCCACTCGTCCAGCACAGCTTTTTTCCGTCGGGTGAAAAAACCGGCAGCCCGTCGAACCCCGGCGTGAACGTCACCCGCACCGGTTCGTGTTCGCCTTTCGCGTCCACCAGGAACAACTCGAAGTTTTCGAACCCGAGTTTGTTTGAAGTGAAAATGAAATAATCGCCGCTCGGATGATAGAACGGCGCCCACGACATCGACTTGAAATCGGTGACGCGCTTTTTGTCCGAACCGTCCAGCTTCATCGTCCAGACGTCGGCGATCATTCCGTTCTCTTCGAAATGCCGCCAGACGATCCGTTGACCGTCGCCGGAAAAGAACGGGCCGCCGTCGTAGCCCGGTTCCGTCGTGAGGCGTCGGACGTTCGAGCCATCCGCATTCATTAGATAGATGTCGCCGAAGTAGGCCGGGTCCTTGGCGTAACGGTCGCGGTCCGGAGCCGAAAGTTTTTCCAGGGGAAACGCCGAACGCA
>DATILK010000245.1:0-2074 GCA_035476555.1 Chthoniobacterales bacterium
TCTGCGTCATCTTCGGCAGATACGGTTTGATCACGAGCGCGGCTTCGGTTTGCCCGAGAAAAATATTGCTCGCGCCGGCCAGGCTCTCGCTGCCGCTGGTCCGCATCGTTTTCATCATCACCCACGCCATCGCGGCGACGACTTTTTGGAGGACGCCCCAATAATAGAGAAGCGAGGAGAGCGACGAGATCAGGATGATCGTCGCCGTCACTGAGATCGCGAAGACGTATCCGCCCGTGGGTCCGAACGTCTTCCGCAGCATCTCGCCGTCGGCCAGCGGGCCGAAGACCATCTTCGCGCCGTCATACGCGTAGGCGTTGAGCTGGTCCATCACCACTTGCGCGCCCTGGAAGAGCCGCAAACCGATCGGCGTTTTCAAAATGAAAAGCGCGAACGCGAATTGCAGGAGCATTCCCCAGATGACCGTCCGCCAGGGAAATCGTTTCCGATTGTTGGAGAAAAGCCACCCGCAGGCGAGCATCGCCACCAGACCCAGCACGCTAATCAGTCGCAACTGCATGTTTCATCTACGCAATTCCGTTGCCGCTTCGCGAGGGAATAAGTAAAACCGTCGCGACCGCCCATGCCACGCGAAGTTTTCATTTCTCATTCGGCCCAGGACAAAAAAGTTTCCGAAACGATTTGTGCCTCGCTCGAGCAGAGCGGCATCCGTTGCTGGATCGCGCCGCGCGACGTCCGGCCCGGCAAATCTTTTCCCGGCGAAATCACGCGCGCCATTCAACAGAGCAAAGTGATGCTGCTCATTTTTTCGCGGCACTCCAACAGCTCGGAGCAAGTCCTGCGGGAAGTGCAGCTCGCGGTCGATTGCCACGTGCCGATCGTCCGGCTGCGGATCGAAGACATTCCGTTGAGCGACGATCTCCGTTATTACCTGAGTACGCCGCACTGGCTCGACGCGCTTACTCATCCCCTTTCAAAACACATCCCTGCCGTCGCGTCCGCGATCAGAGAATTGCTCAGCCAATCCGCCGAGACCGAAAAGCCGGCGACCGAACCGGCGATGCCACCGGGCGTACCGTTGGACGGGAAAAAATCAGCGCCAAGAGGAAAACTGTTCATCATCGGCGCTGTCATGTTGGCGGTCGCCTTTGTCGTCGCGTTCGGCGTGTTTCGCTCGCAGAAAAAAACCGACGTTGTCCTGCCCGCCACGCCGTCGCCGACACCACAGCAGACATCGCCTCCTGTCGTTGTCGCCTCACCGTCGCCAATCCCCTCACCTTCACCGTCGCCGTCGCCTTCGCCGTCACCGTCACCTACGTCACCTACTGTAGAGCAACAATCCCCGACGCCGCTTCCTTCACCGAGCCCGACGGAACCGAACAAGAAAGCTCCGGTGCCGCGAAGAAACCTCGCATGGCAGACGTGGATCGACGAGTTCGTCCACAACTTCATTGCGAGCAACGAAACGAACGACGTCGATCTCGCTGTTTCCTTCTATGCGCCAAATGTCGACGTCTTTGAAGAAGGAAAGAAATCGACCGACGCCATCCGGCGCGACATCGAGTCGTATAATGCGCGGTGGCCGTCGCGGCGCGCGACCATCCGGGGCGACGTGCGGCTAAGCGAGAAAGCAGCGAACCACAATTACACGGCCAGCTTCGAGCACGACTACTACGTCGAGAACGCGAGTCGCGGCGAATGGATCAACGGCGCCGTCGCCGTCGATCTGGTCCTCGTCGTCGATGGCGAAGGCATCCCGCGCATCGTCTCGATGAAACAAAAGACCCTCCGCAAAGACAAAGGCACGATGCAGAAGCGGTAGCGTCACCGCTCCCTGTTGGTCTCTCCACGTTAGTGTTTCAGAATTTCAGCGTTTGAAAGCCCGGCCGTTGCTACGCATCCGTTACGGCAGTTTTTTCAGCTTTTTTCCTTCAACGGAAGTCCCTTCCTCCGATTCTGTTAAGCAGCATAACGCTGACTGCCGCCCGGGCCGGCCCTGAATACGAAGCGGCCGGAGCGCGTCAGTCTTACGAACCAAGAGAAGAGCGCATGATATTTGCCCGGTCTCCGAGGGAAGGGGCCGCGGCCATGGCTCGCAACAAAACAGAAAGGG
>DATILK010000246.1:0-3387 GCA_035476555.1 Chthoniobacterales bacterium
TCATTATCTCTACATCTCGTTAGGCGACGGTGGCGCGGCCAACGACGTCGGCGCCGGACATGATCCCAGCACCGGCAATGGCCAGAAACTCACCACCGTTCTTGGCAAAATTTTGAGGATCGATCCGCTCGTTCCTTCCGCTCAGCCGAGCAGCACCGATCCGACCAGCGCGAACGGCAAGTATCGGGTTCCCACTTCTAATCCATTCGTGGGCACCGCGAACATCGCCGAAATTTTTGCCTACGGCTTTCGCAATCCGTTTCGCTTCAGCTTCGATGCGATCACGGACAAGCTCATCGTCGCCGATGTCGGGCAGGATCACATCGAAGAGATCGACGTGGTCGAGCCCGGCAAGAATTACGGCTGGAATCTTAAAGAAGGAACATTTCTGTTCAATGCGTCGAACGGCAATGCGACCGCCGATCCATCGCCGAACCCGGCGCTGACGAATCCGGTCGCGGAATACAGTCATGAGAACGGCATCGCGGTCATTGGCGGCTATCTGTATCGAGCGGCGACCATCTCCGCGCTCACCGGCAGGTATGTCTTCGGCGATTTCTCGACGGCGTTCACTGCACCGAACGGTCATCTGTTTTACATGGACGATTTGAGTTCGGGCGTGATTCGCGAGCTGCGGATCGGCAACGATGAACGAGCGTTTGGATTATTCCTGAAAGCGTTTGGGCGCGATGCGAGCGGAGAAATTTATGCGCTCGCCAGCGGAAACCTCGGCCCATCTGGTAGCGTGGGTCAGGTCTTGAAACTCGTGCCGGCGCCGGCATCACCGGCCCTCGTAAATATCGCGACGCGAATGCGGGTGCAGACCGGCGACAATATTTTGATAGGTGGATTTATTCTGACCGGCAGCGCGCCGAAGAAAGTAATTGTGCGCGCGATCGGTCCATCTCTTTCCGTGAATGGCCAGCCGCTCCCCGGCCGGTTGCTGGATCCGACCCTCACGCTGTTCGACGGCGCCGGGAATCCTCTCTTTACCAACGACGATTGGATGAATAGTCCACAGAAACAGGCGATCATCGATAGCGGCGTTCCACCAAGCGATCCAAAGGAATCCGCGATCGTTGCGACCCTCCAGCCGGGAAATTACACCGCTATCATGAGCGGCGTCGGTTCCAATACCGGCATCGGGGTCGTAGAGCTTTTCGATCTCGACCAGTCTGCTCCCGCGAACCCGGCAAACATTTCCTCACGCGGCTTCGTCGAATCCGGCGACAACGTGATGATCGGCGGCTTTATCGTGGGCGGCTCACAGAACCGCACCGTACTTGTGCGCGCCATCGGACCATCGCTGACCGCGGTCGGAGTTCCGAACGCGTTGCAGGATCCGACTCTGGAATTGCACGACTCTTCGGGCACCACGATCGCGAGCAACGATAATTGGAAATCGGATCAGCAAGCTCAGATCGCGGCGACCGGTGTCGCGCCGAGTGATGATCGAGAGTCCGCGATTCTTTCCGCGCCGCTCGCCCCGGGAAATTACACGGCGATCGTTCGGGGCACCGGGACCAACACCGGCGTCGCGGTCGTCGAGGTTTTCGAGTTGCACTAGCCTCGTTACGATTCGAGGTGCGCCCAATCGATCTCGATCCGTTGTTTGCGCGCGAACCGGTCGTTAAAGAACAATTCTTTGTGCCGGCAACCGTGTTCGTGAACGAGTCGCGTCACTTTCACATCGAAACAGCAGTACTCCGCGATTTCGAGAATGCGGCCCTCGCGCCACCAACGGATCGCGTCTAATCCGGCGGCCGTTTTTTGAATGCCAAGCGTCGCCTGCGCGACCGCGTCCAATCCGAGGCGATGGCCAACGCGCTTTTCCATGTCGGCCATCAAATCCGCGGTCGGCAATTCCGCCACGAGATCGAGAATCGTGTAACCCATCAGCACTTGGTAATCGAAATTCAGGACGTTGAACCCGACGATGAGGTCGGCCCGGCGGAGGCGGTCGACGAGCCGGTTCACCTGCGCTTCGCCGAAAACTTCGTAGCGGTTCGTCGCCGTGCTGAAGATGACGCCCACCGACATTCGCATGTCGCCCTTGCGCGCCCAGCCGCCCGCGTCGTTCGCAGTCCGCTGCGTTTCGAGGTCGAAGTAAACGATGTCGCGCGGCATCCGCGAATCTCAACGAAGACGTCGTGTCATTTCAATTCAAAACCGCCGCAATCGAAACTCATCATCTGATCGACGCCGGTGACGCGGAACTGTTCGACGACTGCGCCGTCGTCCTGAAAAACATCGATCGTGCTGGCGCCATTTAACGTTAGCAACGCGCGGCCCAGGTTTTGCGTTTCGCTGATCGTGCAGAGCGGAAGTCCGTCAGCGGACTTAATGAAGCTGCCGTCGGCATCGAGACCGATCATCATCTCGACGGTGACGCGGTCGTCGTTCAGCAATGGATTAGCGAGAAGTTTCACCTTCACTTTGTCCGGAACATTTTCCTCTGCCCGGGTCGTCACTGGTTTGCCGCCCGCGATCGAGAAATTCTTGTGAGCGGCGATCGATTTCTCGAATTCGACTTTCCAGTCGGAAGTCGGTTGGTCTTTAATGTTGCCTTTCGTGGCGGCGAGACTGAGCGCGCGCACGCGTTGCCCTTTCTCGTTTTCATCGAGCACAAATATCTTATCTTCCTTCGTTGAGGCCGCGATCGCCTTAGCCGCCGGTTGCTCGGGCAAAATCGGCAGCCGCCGCAGGAATTCGCCATTGGCGGCAAATTGCTTTACCTCCCCGTGCTCGATCGCCCATCGCGTGCCGTCGCGTCCCGGCGTGCTCGGTTTCTCTTCGGTCTTCGTTTCCGAATCCGTGTCTTTCAGCGTCACGGATTTGTCAGCGATGTCATAGAGAACGTGGCCTTCGCCCGGAGGAACCAGATCGACGCCGAGCAATAAATTTTCATCGTGCATGGCGAGCGACTTGATCCGGGAAAACCGGGGGCCTTCGGCGGAGCTGATCCAATCGTTGAAGAAAAATCCCACGCCCTCGATCTTGAGATCGCCGACGACAAACCCGTGCGCGGTGTATTTGCCGGGCGGAACATTTTCGCCGGCATCGTCCTTTCCATCCCAGGTCGTCGAGAGCGAATCGTTGCCGATGTTGAATTCGTTGATGTCCGCTTCCCGGAAGAGAACGCGCACCAGTTTTCCGCCGGCATCGTAAATGCCGAGGCTGATTGTGCCATCGAGCGGCGGCGGAACGAAGCTGACGCGGATATTTCGTGGTGCCGCGGTCGCCGTTGCAGTGGGCGAAGGCGAATCTTGCGCGGCGAGGTTGCCTGCCAGACCTGCCGCCAAAACCGCGAGAGCAATTTTCTGTATCATCCGCTTAACAATATCGCCGCCAATCGATCTCCGGGAAAATGTTGTCGCGCCATTCGCA
>DATILK010000247.1:0-4406 GCA_035476555.1 Chthoniobacterales bacterium
TTCAAATTGCCCGAAGCGTCGCGCTCGGATGCGGCGGCGCCGAGCAATTCCTGCCCTGCGCCTTCCGCGATCGCGATTACGGCGTGCGATTTCATCAGCACGCGCTCCTTCAATGCCGCCAAAAAAACGTCGAGCTTGAATGGGACTTCCGGGATGAGCGCGAAGTTCACGTCCTGGCTGGCGATGGTCGCGCCCACCGTGATGAAGCCGGCATGCCGGCCCATCAGTTTCACAAGACCGATGCCGCCGGCTACGCTCCGCGCCTCAGTGTGAGCAAAGTCGAGCACCCGCGATGCTTCTTCAATTGCACTGATAAATCCGAAGGTTCGCGAGACAAAGGGCACGTCGTTATCGATCGTCTTGGGTACGCCCACGACCGAGAGCGCGTGGCCACGTTTCCGTGCTTCCTGGCAAAGATCGTTGGCGCCGCGTTGCGTGCCATCGCCGCCGATGGTGAAGAGAATGTCTACTTTCCGCGCGATGAGATTGTCGACCGCTCTCGCGATATCAACTGGTCCGCGCGATGTCCCGAGAATGGTGCCGCCCTTTTGATGAATGCAATCGACGAACGGGGCCGTGATCTTTACCGGTTCCATGCCACAGGCAGGATCGAGTCCGCCATAGCCGTTGCGGAAACCGATCACGTCCTCCACCCCGTAGCCGTAGTAGAGCTGGAGGAAAAGCGAGCGAATCACATTGTTAAGACCGGGACACAAGCCGCCGCAGGTCACGATGCCGGCGCGCGTCTTTGGAGCGTCGAAGAAAAGATAGGCGCGCGGTCCGGCCAGTTCGAACCGAAAACCCGGGTCGGCGCCACTCTCAATTCGCTCCGGGATGGTGATCTCGTCGCTGATAGTGTGACTGAGTTTCGAGGGAAAGCGCGCTTCGCCAAGAGTAGCTGTGTTCATCGGACTTAGAAATTTAGACTTATCGCAAAGACCCAGGTCGGCTTGCCGTGGTCGAGGTTGAATGCATAGCTCGTGAAATCGACTTTCTTGTGGGAGAAACCTATGAGTAGTCCTCGCTGGATATCGACGTCGCTTCGGTAGGCACGAGTTCGCTGACCGACCAAACCAAATCGAAACCAATCCACGGGTGAGATGCTCAACTCACTCCAGTTATAGAAGAAGCTTCCTTCCTTGTCGCGGGTGTCGAAGACGAATTCGCCTTCGGATGATAACTCCAGCTTCCAATAACTGAACGATACCTTGTAGCCAGGCGCGATGCCGGTCGTGTCGCCGAAGATGCCTCCAAGGATCGGCGTAAATTCCCATTCCAGTTTTTCGCCGCCCGAGAAATTGTAGCCGAGCCAGAGCGAACCCGTGTGCAGGTTCTCGTAGTTGTAGCGGGTCTCGAGATGGAGCCAGCCACGATCCGCCGTGAAAGTAGGCTGCACATATTCCTGGAAGTCAGGCACGACATAGGTGGTGGCCGAAAGCGAGAAGCTCCACGCTTTCTCATTGGCCTCCGTGGCTAGTTCGGGAGCGAGGTCCTTGGTTTCACCTGAGCGCGCCTTACTCGCGAGAACGACCATGCCGATGCCGAGCAGGATAACGATTCGCATTGGTCTCATCCTCCGAGTGCCATCGTCATAGCGACGAGAACCATTCCAAGAATAACCATTGAAATACCTAACAACCACGGGCGATGCCCGGTCAGGCGTGCGAACGCATAGCCCGTCAGGAACAACATCACGATGGCGATGGCATTGGAGACGCGCAGGGCGGGCACGGCGTTGCGCATGAAGATGAATGGAATCACCACCGGGAACGTGCAGAGGAACACGAGGAGAAAAACGCCGAGGCCGCCGCGCCAATCATCTGATTCCAGGCGTGCGCCGGCGGGCGGCAGCGGCAGATCGCGCAGACGCCGGGTCATCGTTTCGAGTTCCTCCGGTTTCATCACGGACGCGATCACGGGCGGCAGCGCGTCCGCAACGAGACCCTGTGCTTCTTTTGGATCAGTAGCTTTGTGCGCAGCGCGAAACGCCTGCAAGCCGCGCCCTTTTTCCGCCAGACAACCCATCAAATACAAAATCCCGTCAATGATTCCCCAGGCCAGATTGCATCCCAGCGCGCCGATGAGCATCGTCCGCACATCTTCGCGCCCGGCCTCGGCCACGCTGAGCGAGCCGGTGAAAGTAAGGACCATGATCAGACCGAAAAGAACTTCGGAAACACGATCGATTGGATCTAAGACCCTTTTCACCACCGTGATCGATAATAAGGGCTGGCGCTTTCGCCTATCGGACCTTGGTCGTATGCCGTGGAGACAAAGCTTGCGAAAGCGCCTGGCTCCCGCACCATAACAAACCATGAAAAAAATCTCTCTTACGCTAATCGCGCTCGTCGCCGTGCCCCTGGCCCTCGCGATGGGGAAAACACCGGATCGCTTTGAACAGGCGGATCGGAACCACGACGGAATGCTCTCTCTCGATGAGCTGAATGCGTTTCTCGTCGGGGAACTTTTTGCCGCGCGAGACAAGAACAAGGATGGAAAACTCACGCGAGCGGAATGGATGGCGGGGGGCAAGGATGCCGCCCAGGCCGAGGCTTTCCGCGCGCGCGACGCGAATGCCGATGGCGTTGTCACCATGGCCGAAGCGCTGGCCTACGGCCGCAAAAAGGGAATGGCGAAAGAGTTCATGGAGAAGGCGGACACAAACAAAGACGGCAAACTTTCGATCGCCGAGATCAAAGCTTATTACGCGAGTAAAGAAGGTCCGGTTCGCTGACCTTCAGCGCATTTTCCCGAGATTACTGAGGCGAATAGTTCAAGGAGACTCTCCGCCATATTGGCTCAGAGCATCCGCGACGGAAGTGAACCGATTGATGCCGCCAAGCTCGTCGTCGACGCCTTCGCTCCGTAACCGGTCACGCACCGAGGAGCGCGCCTCCACGGCCAGCATTTGAATACCAGTCGCTTTGAGTTCGGTCGCTACGCCCCCGAGCATCCGGGCGCTGTGCATGTCCACTCGCGGGGCCGCGGAAAGATCCAGCACGACTAATTTCGGCGCGATTGTCTGCGCGCGGACCCGATTGACGATCGAGTCCCGGACGTGATCCATGTTGAAATACATCAGGCCCGACTCAGGTCGGAAGATCATCACGCCGGGGATCAATTCGTTGTCGGGATGGCGGGCGTGATCGGAGAAACGTTGGGTGCCGGGAATGCGCCCGAGGAAAGCTACGTGCGGCCGCGACGCACGCCGGATCAACAACACGAGCGAAATGATCGCGCCAATCATGACGCCGCGAAGCAATCCCTGCCCGAGCACGCCAACGATGGCCGCGATGGCGACGAGAAATTCCGTGCGATCGCTTTGCCAGAGATGTTTGAGCGCGGAGACCTTGAAGAGTCCGGCCACGGCGACGAGCACGACGGCGGCGAGGACCGGCTGAGGCAATGCCGCGAGCAAATGGGAAAAGAAAAGGACGACGATTAAAATGATCCCGGCCGCGAACGCGCCTGACAACGGCGTTCGCGCCCCGGCGCCTTCGTTGACCAAAGATTGCGACATGCCGCCACTCACGGGAAAGCCGCGGCCGAGACCGACGGCGAGATTCGCCACGCCGAGCGCGAGAAATTCCTGGTTCGCATCAAGCCGGCCGCCGTGTTTCGCCGTGAACATTCGCCCGATGGCAGCGGTCTCGACCGCCGCCAAAAGAAAACAGGCGAACGCGAGCGGCAGAAGTTCGTCCCAATCCGACAACCGAAGCGGCGGAAGACCAAGAGCGGGCAGACCCTCGGGAACTTCGCCGAGCAGCTTTACTCCACGTGCCGCCAGGCCGAGCCAGCCCGAAGCGAGGATGCCGCCCACCACCACGAACAATGCGACCGGTTTGTTCTTGAGGAAAATTTTGCCAAGCACGAGCACCACGAGCGCGGCGCCGCCGATGGTGAGCGAGTTAAGATTGGTTTCGCCGAGGTGAGCGAAAAAGCTGCTCGTGTTCTTCCAGAAATTGCCGTGCGCGCCGTGAATGCCGAATAGCTTCGGCAATTGACTGCTGGCGAGGAACAGCGCGACTCCGCACTTGAACCCGATCATCACGCTTTCCGAAATGAAGTTGACGATCGCGCCGGCCCGGGCCAGCCAGGCGACGAAGAACATGAGCGCGACGAGCACTGCAGTCGCCGCGGCGAGAACGCCGAACCGGCTCGGATCGCCACCGGCAATTCCGCCGAGGGTTGCGCCGGTCAGCAGTGAGATGGCGGAGGTGACGGTTATGGTCGTGTGCCGCGAGCTGCAAAAGAGCCAGAAGACCAATCCGCCAAAAAGACAGGCGTAGAGTCCCGCTTCGGGAGGGAGATTAGCAAGCGATGCATCGCCGAGGCCCGCCGGCAGGAGGTAGGCCGAGAGCGTGAAACCGGCGATCAGGTCGGCGCGAAGCCAAAGTGATTTGTAG
>DATILK010000248.1:0-4854 GCA_035476555.1 Chthoniobacterales bacterium
TTTTCGCGCGTAATAGGTCTTGAGCTTCTGGTTGAGGCAATCGTATTCGGTCGCACGATACTCCGGCATGTGAAGCGGCGGCTTGCCCGTGAACGATCGCATCAGCTCGTCCACATATTCCAGTTTCTGGAGCGCTTTCCAGCCGGTGTAACGTTTGCGCCAATCCGTTTCCGGCGTCAGCCAGATCGCGAAGGTCTCCGCGAAATCCTCGTCCGGATGGCTCTGCGCATACCAGTCGTCGAGATTCACGACGTAACTGCGGCTGAATGGTTGCGGGTGATAAACGTCCGGCGTCTGATCGCGCGAAGTTTTCCCGAATGTCTCCTGCCATTTCTTCTTTCGCGGCAAATAATAGCCGTAGCTGTAGGCGTGGGCCGCTTCGTGGCGGATCAATTTCATGAACGATTCCGGCGTTCCGCCTTCGACTTCGAGCATCATCGTTTTCTCGAGCGCCCTCAGCCGTTCGTGGACGAGAAAAAACGGAATGAAGATGGCCGGAATACCGACCGGCACGAACCATTCATCGCCGATGTGACATGGCGGCTGAAAGACAAGTCCCTTCGCCGACAATTCGTCGTAAAGCTGTTTGACGAGCGATTCGAGCCCGCTCCCTTCCAGTTTCAACCCAAGCTTCGAGATGCGGCATTCGAGGAGTTGCCCATCGCTTAGCGATGTCCAATCAGCGCTTTCCATTGCCGGGCACCGTATCAGCGAAGGCGCGGCGATGTCACGCCACCTAAAATCCACCCAGCTGCCGGAACCAACGCAGAGCCAGCTTCACTTCCGAGCGCTTGAGCTGATGCACGCCCATGAAATGCTCGAGACGGACGCGCTTGAATCCGGTGCTGTGCATCGACGCGAACGCTTTCCCCTCCAACGACGGCGTCGCGATCACGTCATCCATCCCGCCGCTGATCCAAACCGGTATGTTCAGGAAATCAGTGCCGGGCTGATAGGTCCTGTACGCTTCGCTCAATTTATCTTCGTTCATACCGGCGAGAAAAAATCCGCAGATGTTCACGGCGCGTCCCTTCGCGAGCATCGCCCCGAGGAGACAACTGCGTTTCGAACCTCCGGAAAATCCGGCGAACGCGACCGGCCAGTTCCGGCTTTACGGCAAATCTTTTCGGAGCGCGTCGAGCGCCGCACCGAGCATCGCGAGACGCCACGGTGTTGAATCGTGAGTTGGTTTGATGGTCGCGTCGGACGCGAGAATCACCCAGCCCTCCGCGTCCGCCGGCGGCTTGTACGCCGGCGCATCCATGATGCTGGTCCGGTTAAAATCCGTCGTCGAGGTCACGATCATGATCGGCCAGTGGCGCGACGAATCGAAGCCTGGCGGAAAACTGAGCACGGCCCGTCCCGTTTGCGGCCGCGGATTTCCACCCTGCGCCGCGATGTTCTGGAAATAAGGGGAAACCGGGAATTGGATTTCGATCATTGGGCCACCCGGCTTCGCTTCTTTGCCGGCGATAGTTATGGCCTTGGACGCCGGCGCCAGACCCACCAACGCGACAACAGCCAGCAGCGTATACTTCACGCCGTTACTCAATCGGATTCGGCAGCGTCGCGCAATTTTCTTTCCGATCACGGCTGCAATTCGTCCGCTGGCCGCGGCGCGCGCTCCGGCACTTCCCCAGTCGGCAATCGCCACGGTCTTTGTTCCTTGAACGGAAGCGTCAGCAGTTTTCCGACGGTTAATTCCTGCTCGTCGCGAAACGCCGCGACGCCGATCGTGATGTCCGTCTGCGGAATATCGCGCCGCAGACTGCGATGGATCTTGTCCCACCAGCAAAAGATCGTGCCCCAGTTCGAATCCGTCTCGCGCTCGACAATCGAATGATGAATGCCATGCATCCGCGGCGTGACGATCACGTAGTTTAGAATGCGCTCCAGGCCTAACGAGAGCCGCCAGTTCGAATGATGAAACATGGTCGCCGATTCAAACACGATCTCGAAGGCGAGATAAACGAGCGGCGGAATCCCGAAGAGGATCACCACCAGGAGCCGAAACGGAATCGAAAAAAAGATCTCGCCGAAATGAAAACGCGCCGCGGTCGTCACGTCGAGATCGAGGTCCGTGTGATGAACGTTATGAAATCGCCAGAAGAACGGCAGCCGATGATTCGCCCAGTGCCACCAGTAATACGCCCAGTCCATCAGCAGAAACGCTACAATCGTGGCAATCAGCGGCGGCAGTTTGATCCAATTCAACAATCCGATCCCGTTTTGGCGCGCCCAAAAAGTGTGCGCGAGCGGAATCGGAATCAGCGCGAGACGCAAAAGCAGGAAGGCGGGCACTGACATCGCGAAGTTGCGGACGAGCCGCCGCACCGTTGAGAAATGCCGCACGCGCAACGGCCATTTCCATTGCAGGAACAACAGCAGCGCGAACAGCGCGCAAAATATCGGACTGCCGACGTAATCAAGCAACGGAATCGGTTTCATCGGCTGCTGTAATTGTAGGGCAAGCGCTTCGCTTGCCGAACGAATAAAATGGCGGATTGCGACAGGTCCTTGCCCTGGTTCCGATCAAAAAGGCTTGCGCTCGACCGCGGAACGCCGCCTCATCGTGTCATGGTCGTAACCCCAAACGTCGAAATTGCTTTGCGTCTCTGCGCCGCGCTGTTCGTCGGCGGTCTTTTCGGATTGAACCGCGAGCTGCACGGGAAGCCCGCTGGCTTACGCACTCACGCCCTCGTCAGTCTCGGCGCGGCCGCGGCGGCGCTCCTTATTCTCAGATCTTCCGACGGCACCTTGACCGGCGAAGCCAACGCGCTCAGCCGCGTCATTCAGGGTATTCTGACAGGTGTCGGCTTTCTCGGTGCCGGCGTGATTTTGCACGAACCCGCCGGCATGGTGCGCGGCCTAACGACCGCCGCGACGATCTGGATTTGCGCGGTGCTCGGCTTGATCTGCGGCCTCGGCTACTGGCTGGTGCTCGCCATCACTTGCGGCTTGACGTTATTCACTCTGCTCGTCGGGCCTCGCATCGAAAAGGTTTGCGAGCGCGTTTTCAAACGGAAAATCCCGCCCGATCACAGCGTCTGAAAATCTTCGCCATCGTTTTGGGCTGCGCTTGTGCGCTCGGCTGCGCGACGATCTTCGCGCAATCGCCAACGCCAGTCGCGTCGTCGTCCGCGGCCCAGGTTGTCCTCCTCGGTACCGGAAATCCGTCCGCAGATCCGGACCGTTCGGGTCCGTCCGTTGCCATCGTCGTTAAAGACACGCCTTACATCGTCGATTGCGGCCCCGGCGTGGTTCGCCGCGCGTCCGCCGCTTTCCGCAAAGGCATGACCGCTTTCGCATTTCCCAATCTCAAGACTGCTTTCATCACCCATCTGCATTCCGACCACACGCTGGGACTTCCCGATCTCATCTTCACGCCATGGGTCATGCAGCGAAAAGATCCGCTCGAGCTCTACGGTCCCGCTGGCCTGAAAGCGATGACCGATCATCTCCTCGCGGCTTACAGCGAAGACATCGACATTCGCACCAACGGCCTCGAGCACGGCAATCGCACCGGTTACAAAGTGAATGTCCACGCGATCAAGCCCGGCGTCATTTACAAGGACGACAACGTCACCGTGAAAGCGTTCCCCGTGCATCACGGTTCCTGGAAGGAAGCGTATGGATACCGGTTCGAGACGCCCGGCAAAGTCATCGTGCTCTCAGGCGATTGCGCGCCGAGCCCGAGCGTGATCGAGAACTGCGACGGCTGCGACGTGTTGTTGCACGAGGTCTACAGCCAACTCGGTTACGACAAGAGCCCTCCCGATTGGCGCGAATACATCACAAACTTTCACACCTCCACCAAAGAGCTGGCCGAGCTCGCGACGAAAGCCAAACCGAAGTTGCTCGTCCTCTATCACCAAATGTTTTTCGGCGGCGACAAGGACACCGAGGAAGGAATGTTGAAAGAAATCCGCGCCTCGTATTCCGGCAAAGTCGTCTCCGCGCACGATCTCGACGTGTATTAATTTTGTAGGGCAAGCGCATCGCTTGCCGAACGAACTTTCCTGTTAGATTTTGTCGCCTAGGATCAAATGACAGCGGAATCTCTTGTTACATGCGACCCGACGGTCCTTAACGGCACGCCTGTCTTCAAGGGTACGCGCGTTCCGGTTCGGACGTTGTTCGATTATCTGTCCGATAGCCTTTCTTTGGAATATTTTCTGGAAACGTTTCCCTCCGTGAATCGAGAACAGGCGACAAGCGTTCTCCGCCTTGGTCAGGAGCGGATCGAGCACGAACTCGTCGCGTGAGGATTCGTTCTCGACGAATCGGTTCCCGTTCAAGTTCACAACGCGCTGAGCGGTCATGAAGTATCGACTGCCGTCGAGTTGGGCTGGCGAGGCGTCAGCAACGGCGACTTGATCGATCGTGCCGAAACTGAAGGTTTTTCAGTTGCTCATCGTTGCCGATAAGAACTTCCAGCATCAGCAAAACCTGCAAGGCCGACGCATCGCGATACTCGAACTCTGGACAAATCATAAGTCAGTATTTGTAGGGCAAGCGCTCCGCTTGCCCAACCAACTGGCCTAATAGGTCCCCCGCTCGAGGTAAACGCTGAGCGCGTGAAGTCCATCGTCGCGCAATATCCGAAGCATGTCCTCGAGGAGATTGAGATCAGAAGTAACTGAGAAATGCATATCCAGCTCTGCGCCGCGGTAGTTCATGGCAAAACCACGGACGCGTAACGCATAAGCGCGTTCAAATAGCTGCTCGCGCAACAATTTATCGGCGCGGCGGGCTGAAAGTACACGCCAAGTGGCGCTTTTGATTTGCTCTTGAAACTTCAGAAGGGTCGCGTCGAGCCCGAAATCAGACGGCCGAGAGGTTATTGCCTCGACG
>DATILK010000249.1:0-5807 GCA_035476555.1 Chthoniobacterales bacterium
CATTGCCGCCCGAAAAATTGAAGGAATGCGCCGAGCGCCACGGCCTCTGTTTTATTTTCGCGAGAGAGTATCATCCGGCCTATCGCGCGATCGCCGAAATGAGGAAACGACTCGCACGCGAAAATATCCGGACGGTTTTCAATTTGCTTGGACCACTCCTGAATCCGGCGCGCCCGGGCCGGCAATTGATCGGCGTCTTTTCGCCGCGGCTCACGACGGTTTTTGCCGACGTCTTGCGAAAGCTGGGCCGGGAGCGCGCGTGGATCGTTCACGGCGTCAACGATACCGGCGAAGGAATGGACGATATTTCCACCAGCGGCGTGACGACGTTCGCTGAGCTCGCGAATGGAAAAGTAACGACTGGCCTGATCGATCCACGCTGGCTCAACATTCCCGCCTCGCCGCTCGATGAATTACGCGGCGGTGACGCGGCGGAAAACGCCGGTTACCTCGAAGGAATTCTTTCCGGAAAAATCCAGGGCGCGAAACGCGACCTCACCCTCGTGAATGCTGCCGGCGGATTCGTCGTTGCCGGAATTTGCAATGACATGAGTCAGGGACTCGTGCGCGCGCGAGAAGCAATCGACAGTGGAAAGGCGCTGGAGAAGCTCCGAGCGCTGCAGCAATTCGGCGCGGCGTGATCATCAGTAACTCGCAGCAAGCTTTTGCAGGAACGCGATCGCTAACTTCGAGCGGTCGATCTTGCGTCCCGTCGCCATCGCGAGCGATCCCGCGGTAGTACGCAATTCCTCAGGAAAATCGCCGGTGGTTTGGTTGACGTTGATCCCAATGCCGGCGGCGGCCACGTAACTTCCATCGGACGCGGTCCGGCCTTCGACGAGGATGCCGGCGACTTTGCGCCCAGAAAGGTAAATGTCGTTAGGTGGTTTGATCGTCGGAACTGAACCCGTTTCTTCCGCAATCGTTGCCGCCACGATTTCGACCAGCCGCGCGATTAGTTGCGGCGATTCCCGCAACGTGATCGCGGGCCGCAGCAGAACCGAAAACCACAAACCCAGATAAGGCGCGGATTCCCAGCGCCTCCCATATTGTCCTCGCCCTCTCGTCTGGCGCTCGGCGAAAACCACCAGCCCTTCGCGCGCGCCGCGCTCGACTTCTTTCCAAACCAAATCGTTTGTCGATTCTGTTTCATCGACGACCACGATCTCGTTTCCGATCCTCGAACCTTCGAGCGCTGTCCTCAGCTCGGTCGCGACCAAACGATCGCTAGCTTTCGACATGAATGAGTTCGAGCGACAGATCGATCGCCCGCGCGGAATGAGTCAGCGCGCCGACGGAAATGTAATCGACGCCGGTCGCCGCGATTCGCCGCACTGTCTTCACGTTGATCCCGCCGCTCGCTTCGAATTTCACTTTCCCCTTCCCCGCCGCGACCGCCTCCCGCATTTCGGTCGGCTCCATGTTATCGAGCAGGATCACATCGATGCCTTCCACTTCGAGAAACGCGCGCACCTGATCGAGCCGGTCGGCTTCCACTTCGATGCGAACGCCGGGACGTTCCTGGCGGATTCGTCGAATGATCGAGGCGAGCTCCGTAGGCGCTGTAGCGCGGAGGTGATTGTCTTTCACCAGCACCATGTCACTTAACGTCGAGCGATGGTTTTCGCCGCCGCCCGCCACGACCGCCGCTTTCTCCAGTCCGCGCAGGCCCGGGGTCGTCTTTCGCGTGTCGAGGATTTTCGCGCGCGACTTGCCGATTGCTTCAACGAACTGGTGAGTCAACGTCGCGATGCCGCACAAACGCTGCAGAAAATTCAACGCCACGCGTTCCGCCGTCAGAATGGAACCGGCTGGGCCGCGCACCTCTAGAATTGTCTCCCCGCCGGAAAGAGCGGTGCCGTCCGGTTGAAGAATCTCGACGGTCAATTTTGGATCAACCCGCCGAAAAACTTCGGCCGCCACTTCTGTTCCCGCGACGATCGCCCGTTCTCGCGCCACGATTCTGCCGAGCGCTTGTAAATTTTCGGGAACAAAAAACTGGGTGGTTATGTCGCCCGCGCCGAGATCTTCCAGCAGCGCGATTGAAATTGGGTCGTTGGCTAAGTTCATCATTGCGATTGTTCCGGGCAGCCTGGAGCGCGATAAACGCAGTTTCCGCGGACGTACGTTTCCAGAGTCGCCTGGGGGTTTCCACGATAAATGCAAAGCGCGAGAATGTCTTCCGTGGATAGATCGTCGGTAGGCGTCCGGGATTTTCCGTAAGGCAACAGCGTTGCGAGATCGACAACCAGAAGGTCCGCTTCCTTGCCAACATCGAGCGTGCCGATGGTGGGGGATTTTCCCAGCGCTCGCGCGCCGCCGCTGGTCGCGAGATAAAACGATTCGCTCGGCCGCATCCGCGGCAAATTCGGTTCCGCCATATGCCGCGCTTGTTGAACGGCGAGCGCGCTTCGCATGACCTGCCACATGTTCAGCTCCGGACCCGCCGCGACATCGGAGCCGAGACCGATCGCGATCCCGGCGTTCATCAGTTGTTCCAGCTTCAACAATCCGCTGCCCAGAAAAAGATTCGAAGTCGGGCAATGCGCGACGTTGGATTGCGCGGCGGCGATCGCGTCGATTTCCCGCGCGCTGAGGTGAAGGCAATGGCCGAGTATCGTCTTCGGCGTCAGCAACCCGCACGTCTCATACACATCCGTGTAATCGCGCGCCGACATGTGGAGGTTGTGGACCTTTTCGATTCCTTCGCGGTTTTCGGCGAGATGCGTCTGGATGTAGGCGCCAAACCGCTGCGCTAGCTCGGCAGCGCTGCGCATGAGTTTTTCCGAACAGGTAACGGCAAACCGCGGACTGAATGCGTACTCGAGTCGACCGTCCGCCGCGCCATGCCATTTGCGGCAAAGCCGTTCGCTTTCGATGAGCGACACGGAAAGAATTTTCTTCGGCTGCAATGGACCATAAGAACCGAGGTCCATCATCATTTTTCCCAGGATCACGCGCAGTCCGCTCTGCTCCGCCGCTTCGAACCCGATCTCGCAACTGTCCTCGTAGATGGCGGCGAAAACCATCGCCGTCGTCGTGCCGTTGCGCGCCAGCTCATGGAAAAACAGCGGCGCTTCCTCGCGCGCTTTCGGTCCGGTGAATCCGCGCTCGACCGGAAAAATATTTTCGCGCAACCAGGGCAGCAACTGGCTTTCGCCGCGCGCCACGGCCGAGTATTGCGGCAGGTGCGTGTGGCAATCGATCAGGCCGGGAAAAATGATCGCGTCGCTACGATCGATCCAGCGAATCGGTTCCTGTCGCTGGCGTTTCCGCAGATCGTCGTAAGCGCCGACCTCAGTGATCTTGCCGTTGGCAATGACGAGCGCACCCTCACGATGGCTGCGCAGCGAGCCGAAAGCCGGCGCGTCGATCAAGTATCCCCGGATTCCGAATGAATTGGGCGACATGGCTAAAAAAATACGGCCGCGAGCCCGGGTATTAGTGATCGAAAGGGCGAGATTTGCCCATAAAAAAAGGATTCGGGCAGCGCACGCAGGAGAAACAACAAATACGAGAAACGTGCCGCCGCCCGAATCGCCTTAACCTGTCTAATTGGACAGCTTGCCCCGCCCCGCGTTCGAAATATTTACGGTCAATCATGAGATTTCCTGCTCATGATCCTGCCTTCTTCTGTAGCAGCGGCCCTGCGGGCCGCTCGAGAGCGGCTACAGCAATAGCTCGCCCTGTTTCACCGTCCCGGCCTTCGCCGCTTCATCACGCAATTCCGGGAGCAGCGACTTGAATTCGCATTTCTCCAGCGCGGCGATCAACGCCGGATAATCGGGTTTGATCCGCAAATCGTCGATCGCCACCGGCAGCGGTGTGTCGCAATCCAGCTCCACCATTTTGCGGTTCTGTTCGATCTGGGCCCGGCCCGAGTTCAATTTCTCCCGCGTCTTCTCGCTCTTGATCTGACCGACATTCGCCAGCAGCCCGTCGAGATTACCAAATTCCGTTAGCAGTTTGGCCGCGGTCTTTCGTCCAAAGCCGGCGCTCGGGATGTTGTCCACGGTGTCGCCGGTGAGCGCGAGCACGTCGCCGATCAGCTTCGGCGGGACACCCCATTTCGTGGTGACTTCCGCTTCGCCGAGAAGCGCGAATGCATCCTTCGGCGAGACCAGGTCCGCTTTCGCAGTCGTGTAAACTTTCACGCACGGGCCGACGAGCTGGTAAAGATCCTTGTCATTCGTGGCGAGAACCACGTCGATGTTCCTTTTGCAGGCCGCCAGCGTGTAACAGCCCATTAAATCATCCGCCTCCGTGTTCGGCAGCGAAACGTTCTTGAAGCCGAGCAGCGCCGTCAGCTCCTTCTGAATGTAATCGAGCTGAGGGATCATCGGCTGCGGCATTTCTTTCCGAGTTTCTTTGTAGGCCGGCTGCAACGTCATCCGTTTTTCCGGCAACCCTTCATCCCAAAACACCGCGCCCAACTCCGGCTGCAGATGTTTCACCATCAACCGCAGAGTTTTTGTGAATCCAAAAATCGCGTTCGTCGGTTCGCCCCGGGAATTCGAAAGGTTCTGGATCGCGAAAAACGAACGGTAAACGTAGTAATGCCCGTCGATGAGCAGCAGTTTCACGGCGCCAACCTAACCAAGGAGCGGCGGTTTCCAAACCGCCGTTGAATTGGCGATGAATAGAATTCGCGCGTAAAGAAGGCGCAATGTCAGACCAATGGATGCTGCGCGTCGAAGGCCGTGAATACGGGCCAGTCGATACCGACACGCTGCGCGAATGGAAAAACGAAGGCCGACTCATTCGCAGCAACGAACTGCGCCGCGTCGAGGACGACCGCTGGGTGCCCGCCGCGGAATTTACGGAATTTTTCGCCGACGATCTTCCGCCGCCGGAACCGCCCGACCTGATTGTTCGGCGCCGGACCTGGCCGGAGATTTTCCGCGAAACGATTCGGATTTATCGCGGTGGTTTCTGGCGTTTCATGCTCTTCGGGTTGCTGACGGCGGTGCCGATGTTCGTGATGCAATGGTATTTCCCGCGCATTCCAATGCCGGACCTTCTCGCCGGCGAATCCATGCCGGCGGTAAGCATTCCGCCGATCTGCTGGATCATGTTTCTGCTCGTGATCCTGCTCTGGCCGATTTCGACCGCCGGTTTCCAATTCGTGGCCGATGACGTCCTGCGCCGGCGGCAGCGCTCCATCGGCGCGCAATTCTCCGCGGCAATCGAACGCTTCGCGAAAATGCTCGGCGCGGGTCTGCTCGTTTATTTCAGCTACTTTTTTTGGTTCTTTGTTCCGCTCACCGCCATGATCGGGTTGTTGAGCGGTGGGATTTCCGTCATCGGCCTGCTGCTCTATCTGATCATCGGCGCATTCATGGTTTACATGAACGCGCGGCTCTTCATTAACTTTCTTTTCTGGGAACAAACCGCCGCGTTCGGCGATGACGGCGCGCTCGTCGCCCTGCGCGAAAGCAAGGAGCTCGCCCGTTGCGCTCCCGAATCGCCAAAGCTCGACCGCCCCCTTTATCGCGGCGCGACGGTCGCTTCAATCTGGTTGCTCTTTCTTCTCTTCGCGCTCATCGCCGTGCAGTTGCCGTTCACCTTCCTTCGGCTGCGCGGCGTGGAAAATCCCGAGCAAGCACTCGCGCTGATGCAGTCGCTTTCCCAGGCGAAGACACCCGACGCTTTGATGATCGCATCCGATATCACGTCCGCCGTGATGAACCTCGTTCTGCGTCCCCTCCTCGCCGCTTCGTTTATCGTCCTCTACTACGACGCCAAAGCGCGACGTGGAAAAATTTTCGGGTAGCGCGCGCGTCTCGCGCGTGGGTTTTGGCGTCTCG
>DATILK010000250.1:0-3774 GCA_035476555.1 Chthoniobacterales bacterium
GCCGATTTCATTCACGCTCGCCGCCCTCGGCGGGGAAATTCCGGTGCCGACGCTCGAAGGCAAGGCCAACCTCAAAGTCCCGGCGGGAACTCAGAGCGGCCAGGTTTTCAAGCTGCGCGGAAAAGGGGTGGCCAACGTCAACGCGCGCGATCGCGGCGATCTCTTCGCGCGCCTCCTGGTTGAAGTGCCGACGCGCCTCAACCATGAGCAACGCCAGAAGCTCGAGGAATTCGCGTCGCTTTGCGGCGAGGACAACACGCCGCTGCATAAAAGTTTCTTCGAGCGCGCGAAGAATTTCTTCCGCTGATGCACCGCTTTTATCTCGCGCCGGAAAATTGGAATCCCGACGCGCTTGCTCTGAAGGGACCGGAGGGGCATCACTGCCGAAACGTTCTTCGTCTCGAATCAGGCGATAAGGTCGTTCTCTTCGATGGCCGCGGTCGGGAGGTGACGGCCGAGATCACGTCCGCGGATTCATCGGACATTCTTCTGCGCAGAATTCACGAAGCGCAGACACCGCCGCTCCGCTGTCAGATCACGCTCGGCCAGGCCATTCCGAAAGGAAAAAACATGGACCTGATCGTCCAGAAAGCGGTTGAGATTGGCGCGGCCGAAATCGCGCCGATCATTTCCGATCGCACGGTCGTTCGTCTCGACGAAGAAAGCGCCTCCGCGAAGCAGGGGAAATGGCAAACCGTCGCGATCGAAGCAGCGAAGCAATGCGGCCAGAATTGGCTGCCGCGGGTTCACGTTCCGCAAACCATGTCGCAGTTCTTCCAGCGTTCTCGCCGATTCGATCTGCAGCTCATCGGTTCGCTCCAAACCGACGCCGTCCATCTCAAGAAAATTCTGGCGGAATATTCCGCCGAGCACGGCGATCGACCGACGAGCGTTCTGATGCTGGTCGGACCGGAAGGCGATTTCACGCCGGCCGAATTGTCGCTCGCGCGCAGCCACGGCTGCCGCCCGATCACGTTGGGGCCAATCATTCTGCGCGTTGAAACCGCGTCGATTTATTGCCTGAGCGTTCTGTCCTACGAATTGCTCGTTTAGAGGGATGGAGCCGGCGCGGCCTTCGTGCCGGAGTCGATCTCCTCAATAGATGTATCCATCCGGCAGCGAGAAAGCGTTTTGAACAATCTCCAGCCGCGGCTCCGTCCCTTCGGCGATAATCACCTCGACGATATCGAAGCGAAACAGAATGTCGGGATCACCGAGCAGGCGTAGCCACGCCAACCCGCCGCGCGCAATTCTGTTCCGCTTCTCGCGATTCACCGCCTCCAAGGGTCGGCCGAAATCCTCGCGTGTCCGTGTTTTTACCTCGACGAAAACGAGTGTGTCGCGATCGCGGCAGACGAGATCGATTTCGCCGCCGGTCCGGCCCTTGAAATTACGATACAGAATTTTGTAACCGCTCTTCTTGAGGAACTGGCAGGCCAGGTTCTCCCCGCGCGTGCCAAGCTTCAGATGTCGGGGCCGCGAAGTCGAAGACCGGTTGCGCCACCGGTTCGAAAGATCGGCGATGTATTGGACAAGGCCCGTGCTCATGGAGTTTCAGGAGGTGGAGTTCGGTGCCGTAACCTTTGTGTTGGCTAAAGCAATACTCCGGGAAACGCGCGCAGAAGTCGCGCATAATCGCATCGCGAGTGACCTTCGCGATCACACTCGCGGCGGCGATGGTCAGGCTGTAGCAGTCGCCGTCGATGATCGCCGTTTGCGGCAGCGGAAAAGGAAAGACGGGGAGGCCGTCGATGAGAACGTGTTCCGGTTGCCGGGCGAGAGCTGCGATTGCGGCGCGCATCGCTTTGTGGGTCGCGCGCAGAATGTTGATCGTATCGATCTCGACGGAATCGACCGCGCCGACCGCCCACGCGATCGCAGGGTTCGCGATCAGTTCGTGATAAATTTCTTCGCGTTTCTCCGGCAACAGCTGCTTCGAATCGTTCAGCTTTTTATGCCGGAATTTTTCCGGAAGAATAACCGCTGCCGCTACGACGGGCCCAGCCAGTGCGCCGCGCCCCGCTTCATCGATGCCGGCAATCGTGGAAATTCCAAGGGCGCGCAGTTTGCGTTCATGCCGGAATCCGCAGCGCCGATACACGGCGGGAAAATACTGAAACTCTGAAAAACTGAAACGCCGAAATTATCTCAGCGTTTTATTCCCGGACCGCGGTCGCTTCCTTGCCCTTGCGGGTGCGGAGGTAATTCAGCTTCGCGCGACGCGCTTTGCCTTCCTTTTCCACTTCCACTTTCGCGATGCGCGGCGAATGAAGCGGGAACACGCGCTCGACGCCTTCCCCGTAGGAAATGCGGCGGACGGTAAACGTTTCGTTCAAGCCGCGTCCTTTGCGTCCGATGACGATGCCGGCAAAAATCTGGATCCGCTCCTTGTCGCCTTCGACGACGCGAGTGTGCACGCGCACGCCATCGCCGATCTTGAACTTCGTGGCGTCGGTCTTGAATTGTTCTTTCTCAATAGCGTCGATGATCCTGTTCATAATGAGTCCTCCCGGGGGTCGCTGGCGGGGGCGGACACTGTTAGTCAGCCGAGGCAAGAATGCAAATACCCAATCTTCGTCTACCTCTTGCGCTTCTTCTTAATCTTTTCGGCTTGAGACAAAGAGGAAGAGGTAGAGGAAGAGGAAGATCGCGTTATAGTCGGGACCACACTGCGCCCGTAGCTCAACTGGATAGAGTGACAGCCTCCGAAGCTGTAGGTTGCGCGTTCGAGCCGCGCCGGGCGCACGTTCCCTTAAGCCAGTGCTTCCAGTCGGCCGAGCAAATCCTTCTTGCTCGTCATCCCGATCACCTGGTCGCGGAGCTGGCCATTCTTGAAGAAGAGGAGCGCAGGGATCGCCCGCACGTTGTACTTCATCGAAAGACTCTGATTTTCGTCGACGTTCACCTTGGCCACCTTCACGGCGCCGGCTTTTTCCTTCGCGATCTCGTCGATGAGCGGCGCGATCATTTTGCAGGGGCCGCACCATTCGGCCCAGAAATCCACGAGGACCGGCTGCGCGCTTTGGGTCACTTCCTTGTCAAAATTTGAATCGTCGAGATTGAGCGGATTGGAGTTTTCCATTCCCTAAGATACGACGTAATTCCAAATTTGAATCAGAAAAATCAGGGCGGAGATGCCGAGAACCGTCCAGCAAAGCGGGCGCGGGATGGCGTCGAGCGGTGCGAGCGGCTTTGATGTAATGATGACCGGCGCGGCTTGGACACCGGTAGCCGGCGGGCGAACCAGCAACGGCTGGGTTTTCGTCATGTTGATGGCCGGCGCGGTTGTCGCAGCGGGCTTCGGCAGAATGCTAATGCGCGCCGTTTCCTTTTTCGGACCGCGATGGACCGATGGGATTTCGGTCGGCGGGGTCGGTGCGTTCTCGTCTCCATCCCCCGGAGGTTTCGGCAGCGGTTGGAGAAGCGGCGAGGTCGGGGCCGGTTGAATTGTCGGCGGCCGTCGCAAAATCGTGGGCGCGTCCGGCGTCGCGGTCGTTTCGGCGGCAGGCAGCGGCGTAATTGTCGGCGGCCGGCGGATCGGTGTCACCGGGGTGCGAGTTGGCAGGACAATGCGCGTGGTTTCGCCTTTAGCGATGCTTGGAGCAGGGCCTGCCTGCTCTGGCCGTGGGGGCAGCGCGATCCGAACGGTTTCTTTTTTTGGTTCAGCCATGAACGATCAGCGTGCGAAGAGAAAATCGCACAAATGCCCGGCGGCTGTCACTCGTAATTTTTTGTTACACCCGAATTGTAGGGCGTTTCTGTGAAACGCCGTGG
>DATILK010000251.1:0-4733 GCA_035476555.1 Chthoniobacterales bacterium
AGCGCGCGCGGGCCGACGAAAAATTTGGCCGGGAATTGCTGGATCGCTGGAACGAAATCAAGCGCAACATCAAGGTCGGCACGTCGCCGACCGGCTTGCAATTGCCGCGTCTGGCATTGCCCGAGATCGACGAGCCGGGAGAGATCGCGCGCTTTTTGGTGGGCGACGGATTGCCGGGCGAATTCCCGTATCTCAACGGCGCCTATCGCGAAATGTATCTCGAGCCATGGCAGGAACCGGCAATCGAGACCGGGACGTTCGAAAAGAACGGCGACGGCCGGAAGTCACGTTTGAATGGGGCGCGGAATGGCGCGAATGGCAACGGCTCAACCCCGCGCGCTGCGAAAAATCGCGTGCCGGATGTTGTCCGCAAACCGCAACAGGCAGAAGAGCCGACACGTTTGTTCTCCGGCTTGATGCTGGCGGAGGACACAAACAAGCGATTTCATTTTCTCAGCGCGCATCAGCGCTCGAAGCGCCTCAGCACCGCGTTCGATGGGCCGACGCTTTATGGGATTGATAGCGATGCGGATGGTGTCTTCGGAAAAATCGGCGAAGGCGGCGTGGCCGTCGACACCGTCGAAGACATGGTCCGGCTTTACGACGGGTTCGATCTCGGCTCGCCGGATTTCTCCGCGTCGATGACGATCAGCGGCCCGGCGCCAATCATCATGGCGATGTATATCGCGGCCGCACAACGCAGGTTCGGCGCCGATGTTGTCCCGAAATTGCGCGGCACGATCCAGGCCGACATTTTCAAGGAAGTTCAGGCCCAGAACGAAACGATTTTCCCGGTCGAGGCCTCGCTTCGTTTCCTCGGCGACATGATGGAATGGACGATGCGCCACATGCCGCGGTGGTATCCGGTTTCGATCAGCGGTTATCACATTGGCGAAGCGGGTTCGACGCCGGTGCAGCAGGCGGCCTACACGCTGTCGAACGGATTCGCGTATGCCGAAATGATGGCGGATCGCGGGATGTCGGCTGACGAATTCGGGCCGCGATTGTCATTCTTTCTCGATTGCGGGCTCGACGTGGAATACATCGCGCTCACTCGAGTCTCGCGGCGGATCTGGGCGATCGGGATGAAAGAAGTTTTCGGCGCCGGTCCGAAGGCGCAGCTCTTCAAGGTCCACACTCAAACCAGTGGCCGTTCGCTCATCGCGGCGGAATTCCGCAACAATCTCACCCGCACCGCCGCCGAGTTGATGCTCGCTTACATGAACGGCACCAACTCGTGTCATTCGAACAGCGCCGACGAACCGTTCACGACGCCCAGCGAAGAATGGATCCGGCTTTCCGCGCACAGCCAGGCGATCCTCCTCGAAGAGTCCGGCATCTTTAAACACACCATGAACATGCTCAGCGGTTCGCCGGGAATGAAAGCGGTCGAGCGCGCGGTGGAAGCGGCGATCCTGGAAGAATTTCGCGAGATTGAACGGCTCGGCGGAGTTTTGGCCGCGGTCGAAAATCGTTATCAGCGCAGCCAAATCCAGAATGCGGCGCATCGTTACGAAGAACAAATCTACGACGGCACGCGGCCGATCGTGGCGCTCAATAAATATCGGAACCCCGACGAAGAGATGCCGGAATTCGAACTGGCGCGGACTCCGCGGGCGCGGCAACAACTTCAGGTCGATCGCCTCAAGAAATTCAAGACGAAGAACGCGCGGAAAGCCGAGCAAGCGTTGGACAAGCTCGCCGACATCGTTGAGACCGACGAAAACTGCTTCCCCGCGCTGCTCGAAGCCGCCGAAGTCTGCTCGTTAGGCCAGATCAGTGAACGGCTCCAGGAAGTGGTCGGCCGTTTTCGCCCGATGGTTTAACGCTACTTCTTTCCCACGCGTTTAAGCCGCATGTTCTTGCCGTAGAAGCCGAGACAGCGCGGCTCGACCACGTGGATTGGATTGATCGACAGCAGGATGTCATTGCCGGCGCGCGTGATCGTGCCCGTGCCGGAATTGTCGAAACTGTCCTTGAACTTGAAAGTAAGCGTGTTGCCCGAAACCGTGGCTGGTCCGTCCGCTTCGGGCGCGGCGCCGTGGGCATCATTCCATGCCGCGTCAAAGGTGACGTGGGTGGCGCCGCCCGACTGATCGATCGTCAGCTGAAAGACCGCGCGGCCGCCGAGAAACTTGTCGTCACGATATTCGCCGGCCCAGCCCGGCGAATCCGCGCCGTGAGCTACGAGGCCGGAAAGAAGAAGAGTGACGATGATCGAAATCGAAAAGCGCAGGAGCGTCGTCGGTATTTTCATGTACTGACTATCGGACCGCTTTGATGTTCCCGCCATCGATTCAGATTTGTAGGCCTTCTCGCGGGCGTTATGCTGCGCGCGACCATGGCATCTGCGGATACCGGCGCGAACGCGCGAAAAAAAATCGCGTGGCGGTTGTTGCCGTTTCTCTTTCTTCTCTACGTCGCGAATTATCTCGATCGCACGAATATCGCCGTTGCGCAGCTTCGGATGGGACCCGACCTGGGCATAAGCGACTCGATTTTCGGAACGGCGAGCGGGATTTTTTTCATCGGTTACTTTGCGCTGCAAATTCCCGGAGCGCTCTTGGTGGAACGGTGGAGCGCCCGGCGCTTGCTTGCCCTGACCCTGATCACCTGGGGCGCGCTTACTGTGCTCACTGGTTTTGTGCGCACGCCGGTTCAGCTCTACGGCGCGCGTTTTCTTCTCGGCGCTGCGGAAGCGGGATTCTTTCCGGGCGTGATCGTTTATCTCTCGCACTGGTTCATCTACCAGGATCGCGGCAAAGCCGTGGCGCGGTTCATGGCGGCGATTCCGATCGGGTTCATCCTGGGCGGCCCGATCGCGGGGGCGATCCTGGGCGTTAACTGGTTAGGTATTACCGGATGGCGCTGGCTTTTTCTCCTCGAAGGAATTCCTGCCGTCCTTCTTGGAATCGCGACCCTATATTTTCTGCCGGATTGGCCTAACGAGGCACGCTGGTTAGCTCCCGACGAACGCGAATGGATCACCGCTCGCCTCGCGGAAGAGCGCGGTGCGAAAGCTAATGCCGAGGAAATGACAGTTTGGCAGGCGCTGCGTCATCCCGCCGTCCTGATCCTGACGATCGGCCTCTTCTTCACCTACAGCGGTGGTTACGCTTTTTGGTTTTGGGAGCCGACCATGTTGCAGCGCCTGACCGGCTGGGGCGTGATGAAAGTCACCTGGTTTGGAGCGCTCGTGTTCGGCGCGGGCCTCGTTGGAATGCTGTTGTTAGGCTGGAGCTCCGATCGCACGCGAGAACGGCGCTGGCATTTCGCGGTTCCGCAACTGGCGGCCGCGCTGGCGCTGGGTGCCTGGCTCGTCTTGCCGCATTCGAACACTCTTCTTCTCGTGATCTTCACTGTCCTGGGCTTTGGCACAGTTGCCTATCTGCCGGCGTTCTGGTCGTTGCCGTCCGCGTTTCTCAGCAGTTCGGCCGCGGCGGCGGCGGTTGGATTTATCAACTGCACCGCCAGCATCGGCGGATTCTTCGGTCCAAAGATGGTCGGCAATTTCAGTCAAAGCACCGGTTCATTTAACACCGGATTCATTGTGATGATCGCCTGCTGGATCATCGCGTCCGCGCTGGTGCTGCTTTGTCCGAGAGAGCGGACTGGATAATCACTGCTTCAGCGCAACGTCGAAAGGCGCGCCAGTCTTGGCGCGAATATCGTCAACGGAAGCGTTGCCGAGAATCTCTGTAAGCAACAAGCCGCCGCCTTGTTTCACCTCGAAAACGCAAAGGTCTGTAATGATAAGATTCACGACGCCCAAACCCGTAATCGGCAGCGTGCATTCTTTCAGAATCTTCGGGCTGCCGTCCTTCGACGTGTGTTCCATTACCGCGACGACGCGCTTCACGCCGGCGACCAAGTCCATCGCGCCGCCGGGGCCCTTGACCATTTTTCCCGGGATCATCCAGTTCGCGATATCGCCTTTGTCGGTGACTTCGAACGCGCCGAGAATCGCGAGATCGATGTGGCCCCCGCGGATCTGTGCGAAGGAATCCGCGCTCGAGAAAAAGGCTGAGCCGGGCATGGTCGTGATGGTTTGTTTGCCGGCATTGATCAGGTCCGGATCTTCTTCGCCAGGCTCAGGGAACGGCCCGATGCCTAACAAGCCGTTCTCCGATTGCAGCGTCACGTTCATCCCTTCGGGAATGTAGTTGGCGACCAAGGTGGGAATGCCGATGCCGAGATTGACGTAGTAACCTTCGCGTAATTCCTGCGCGGCGCGCTTCGCGAGCAGATCGCGCACAGTCGATCCAGCTTTCGGAACAGCGGCCCCTTGCACGGTGCGGAACTCGATCCGTTTCTCGTATTTTTCGCCCTGAATGATCCGATCGACGTAGATGCCCGGCGTGTGAACTTGATCGGGATCGAGCTCGCCCACTTCGAGCAGTTCCTCGACCTCCGCGACGCAGATTTTGCCGCAGGTCGCGATCATCGGGTTGAAATTCCGCGACGTCATTCGGTAGATGAGGTTGCCCGACTTGTCGCCTTTCCAGGCTTTCACGAAGGAAACCTCGGCCGTGATTCCCGGCTCGAGCACGTACTCTTTGCCGTCGAAAGTTTTTGTCTCCTTGGTCTCGGTCAGTTTCGTACCGAAGCCGGTCCGCGTGTAGAACCCTGGAATTCCCGCGCCGCCAGCCCGCAACCGCTCTGCGAGTGTCCCCTGTGGAATCAATTCCAGCTCGAGTTCGCCCGAGAGAACCTGCCGCTCGAATTCCTTGTTC
>DATILK010000252.1:0-4158 GCA_035476555.1 Chthoniobacterales bacterium
TTTTTTAAGCGCTATCACGTGAAAGTGGTGAAGCTCTCGGCGAAGCAGCCGCCGCGAATCAACACCCGTGTCGCCGAAGTGATGGCGTGGAAGGGCGGGAAGCGTGTCGGGTTCGGCACGAAAGAATGGATCGGGAGCACCCGCTGGGTCCGGCTCGCGCAGCCCGGTTATTTTCTGTTTGCCGTCCCGGAATCCGGCCAGCGCGACGAATCGAACCAGCCGCCGCCGCCGGGGCTGGGCCTGACTAAGAGCGACATGGAAGAGCTGAGCAGCCTTGTAAACAGCAAGACCGCTGTCACCATTACTGACTAAACGTGGCCATTTCGCCCATGGAATCGCATCCGCTCGACTTCGAAAAACCGATCCTGGAATTGCAGCGCCGGCTCCAGGATCTGAAGGACCATTCCGATCGGCACGATCTCGATTTCGATTCCGAGGTCGAGGCGATGGAAACCAAGATCCGCGAGACGCGCCGGCAGATTTACGACAACCTGACGGCGTGGCAGCGGGTCCAGCTCGCCCGCCACATCAAGCGGCCGTTCGCGCTCGATTACGTCGCGCGCTGTTTCACGAACTGGGTCGAGCTCCATGGCGATCGCGTTTTCGGCGACGACAAGGCGATGCCGAGTGGCTTGGCGAAACTCGGACCGCATCGCTGCGTTGTGATCACGCACCAGAAAGGCCGCGACACGAAAGAAAACGTGAAACGGAATTTCGGATGCGCTCATCCCGAGGGCTATCGCAAGGCGTTGCGCTTGATGCGGCTCGCGGAGAAATTTCAGTTGCCGGTGATTTCGTTGATCGACACACCGGGCGCGTTTCCCGGGATCGGCTCGGAGGAACGCCCTATTTCGGAAGCGATCGCGGTGAATCTGCGCGAGATGATGAATTTGCGGGTGCCGACGATTGCGATCGTGATCGGTGAAGGCGGTTCGGGCGGCGCGTTGGGAATCGGCGTTTCGGACCGCGTGCTAATTCTGGAAAACGCCTACTATTCCGTGATCAGTCCGGAAGCGTGTTCCGCGATTTTGTGGAAGGATCGCCGCCACGCGCCGGAAGCGGCGGAGGCCTTGAAGTTGACCGCGCAAGATTTGATGGGCCTCAGCGTCGTCGATGAAATTGTTCCGGAACCGGAGGGCGGCGCACATCGCGATCCCGATACCGCCGCTGCAAATCTCGGCTCCGCATTGCGCAAAAATCTTGAAACGCTTTCCGCGCTCCCGATCGACGAGCTGATGCAGCGACGTTACGAGAAGTTTCGCAAGCTCGGCAAATTCAGCGAAGAAACGGCGGCCGTCGCCGCTCCTTCGTCGGATACGCAGTGATTCGGTGGAATCTCAGCAGCCGCGCGCGCGAGCTTTCCGGTGGCGACGCCATCGTCGTTTCGATTCCGAAAAGCGGCCGGACATGGGTCCGCACATTTCTCTGCGCCTACTATTGCCAGCGGTACGGGCATCCGTTCTCGCTGGATCCGAGACAGTATGGCGACGCCCGAATTCCGCGGATCATTTATTCGCACGATCGCTTCGAACAACGAACCAAAGCTGATCGCTGGGATGAATTGCGTGGAAAATATTTTATCCCGGCCGGCGAACGGCGCCGCGCGAAAATCATCCTGCTCGCGCGCGATCCGCGAGACACCTTTGTCTCGCATTACGTCCAGCTCACCCGCCGCACGCGGGAAACGCCCGATCAGTTGAAGCAAAAGGAAATCGGCGAAGTGCTCCGCGACCGGCGGCATGGGATCGCGTCCATGATCGAGATCATGAACGGCTGGCTTGAGGAATGGTCGGGCAAACCGAATTTTCTTCTGGTCCGCTACGAGGAATTGCAGCGCGCGCCGGCAGAGACTTTTCAGGAATTGCTGAACTTTCTCGGCGACGCTGCGCCGGATGAAGAAGCGTTCGCGCAGGCGCTGGAATTCTCGCGTTTCGGCAACATGAAGAAGATGGAAGCAGCCGGCGCGTTCACGTCGAAAATCTTGCAGGCAACCGACGTCGGCGATCCGGAATCGTTCAAGGTTCGCCGCGGGAAAGTCGGCGGCTTCACCGATTATCTGATCGGCGACGACTTGGTCTACGCGAATGAAGCGATGACCAAACTCGATCCGCGGTTCGGCAGGTTTTAAGCGGGAAACAAATTCGCCAGGGCGAGGGCGCGCTGAAAAAGGCCGCGCCGTTTTTTTACGGGAACGATCTTCGCCACCGGCGGCGGCAGCGGCGGAAAAAGAAAGCGCAACACCGAATCGACGCGCGCGGCCCACGCGCCTTCGCTGTGATCGGCGCCTTCGACTTCGAGATAATGAAGATCGTCGTGCAGCCGCCAACCCTTTTCGACGAGCCGGTCGCGCAAGCTGGCCGCGCGTTCCCATCCCGGTTCGTGCGTTCCGGTATCGAGCCAGATCTTTAGCGGCGGTCTCGCCATTTCATCGACCTCATCGACGATGTCGTAGATCGCGCAATCGTCCCACCAGATCGAGGGGGAGAGGACGGCGAGGCGATTGAAAAAATTCGGGAACCAGAGACCAAGCGCCAGAGTCGCCAGGCCGCCTAGGGACGAGCCGCCGAGCCCCGTGAATTCCGCTTCACGTTTCGTCCGATATTTCCGATCGATGAACGGCTTGAGCTCTTCGGTGAGAAAACGGCCGTAACTGCGCAGCAATCCTTTGCTCCGTTTCCGCTTGGGCGGATCGAGCCGCGCGGGCGTCGGTGCGTATTCATGAATGCGATCCTCGCCCGTGTTCGCGATCGCCACGATGATCAGCGGCTCCATTAATTTCTGTCGGATCAGCCGTTGCGCGGCTTCGTCCACGCCCCATTCCACGCCGCCAAAGGAAGTCGCGGCGTCGAAAACATTTTGGCCGTCGTGCAAATAAAGAACCGGATAACGCCGGGTCGAAAACCGCCGGTAACCGGGCGGCAGGTAAACCAGAACATCGCGGCGATTCTTGAGAATCCGGGAAGGGAACGCGGGATGTTTTTGGATGTTTCCGGTCAGCGTAGTCGGCGGCATGAAAGCGAAACGCATCGCGCGGCGTTTCGGACTTGTCGAGGAAACTCTTAGCTGTTTGGTTGAGAACCCGCGTGTCGGGAGCCGGCCCAATGAACGAGCGCTATATCAAATGGTGGACGCCGCACATGAGTCGCGAATTCGAGATGCTCGTTTTCGGTAACAGCGGCGGTCTGCCGCTCGTTCTCTTTCCCACTTCGTTCGGCCGTTATTCCCAGAACAAGGACTTCGGGCTCACCGATGCGATCGCGGGTTTCGTCGATAGCGGGAAGATCACGATCTATTGCCCGGACTCAGCGGATCTCGACAGCTTTTACAACAAGGCGATTCACCCGGCCGACCGGATGCGGACGCACAACGCCTTTGAGCGCCTCATCGTCCACGATGTGTTTGATCTCGCGCGGCGTGAGTGTAACACGCATCGCGTCATGGTGTGCGGCGCCAGCCTCGGCGCGTATCACGCGGCGAACATTGCGTTTCGTCATCCCGACGTCGTGGGCCATCTCATTTCGCTCAGCGGCGCGTTCGATATCAGCTCGTTCTTCGACGGGTATTACGACGACAACATTTATTTCAACAGCCCGTACGATTACCTGCCGAACACGACCGACCCGTGGAAATACAACCACATGGGCATCATCATCGGCACCGGCGAATGGGATAACACCCGCCACGAATCGTATCGCCTCTCCGAGATCCTGAACTCGAAAGGGATCCAGCATTGGCTCGATGACGGCCGCTGGCGCGGGCACGACTGGAATTACTGGCGCGACATGCTCCCGTATTATCTCTCGAAAATTTGCGGCTAGGCAGTTGTCTTTTTTGTCATCCCGAGCGAAGTCGAGGGATCCCGAGGCGAAAGCTTAAGGGTTCCAACTCGGGATTCCTCGACTACGCTTCGCTTCGCTCGGAATGACAACAGGCTTATGAAAAAAATCGGAATCCTTTTTGGAATGGAAGGCAGTTTTCCGCCGGCGTTCGTCGAGCGGGTAAACCAGAAAACCGGCGGCAAAGAGATCATGGCCGAGTTCGTTCGGATGGACAAAGTGATCCAAGGCGAGCCGTGCGGTTACGACGTCGTGATCGACCGAATCTCGCAGGACGTTCCGTTTTATCGGGCGTGGTTGAAAAACGCGGCGCTCACTGGGA
>DATILK010000253.1:0-2781 GCA_035476555.1 Chthoniobacterales bacterium
TCTCGATCGAGCGGTCCGACGAGATAGTCATGGCGTGTCCGGCGGGTAACGTTTGGACACGCGAATAAATCAATTCATTTTCCGGACACGAACCCCATTGCAGGTAAGCCGAGACAGCAGCGGGCGTAATTTCTTCCGTGCCCTCGACTAACATTCTCACTTCAGACGCGGCGCGAACACCATCCGGCTCGACGACGTAATAGAGCGGCTTCTGGCCAAGCCGATCGCGCGCGAGGAACAATTCCTTGCGAGTCGCGTCGTAAATCGCAAACGCGAATATGCCTTTCACGTGATCGACAACGGAGCGTCCCCAGCGAGCATAACCGACCAGGAGCGTCTCGGTATCGCTGGTCCCACGCCAATCGACATTCGGACCGAGCTTCTCGCGGACGGCGCGGTGATTGTAAATTTCGCCGTTGGTCACAATCACGTTGCCGGTCGCGGGATCCATCATTGGCTGGGCGCCGGTGGACGAAAGATCGACGATCGCGAGTCGCGTATTGCCCAGCCAGTAGTGGCCGCCGGGCGAATTCCATTCGCCGCGCGAGTCCGGTCCGCGATGGCGGATCCGTTCGAGGTCGAGCGGAGTCGCCCAACCTGACGAATTAAGGTGAAGCGCGATGCCGCACATCTATTTCCCAGCGACCGTGACTAATTGTAAACGGAGTAGCGTCACCAGACGAATCCTTCGATGCGCCGAAAATACTCCAGCTCCAGCGACAATTCCTTGATCGGCTTTGCGGGAACGCCTGCGTAAAGCCGATAGGGCTCGTCCCATTTCTTGTTGAGCAACGATTGCGCGCCCAGGACGGAATGATGCGGCAAAACGCTACCGCCGAGCATTACTGAGTTCGTGCCGGTAAAACTGTATTCGCCAATCTCAATCGGCTCCGCGGTTTGACGACCGGCGTTGAAATCGATGCTGTGCGTGAGCAACTGCGAACGAAAACCACCGATCGTGGCGAACGCGCCGATGCGAACGCTTGCCGTGCAATCAATCAGGTGCCGGCTGCTGATGCCGGCGTGCCGTTCCACGATCAATTCCGGTCGCCGTTCCGGTTGATGCGCGAAATGCCGGCTCGGTCCGCTGGGAAAACCAGTGATCCAATTGAGTTGCCCGATAATCGCGTGGGCGCCGAGGTGGAGCAGATCGATGTTTTTGCAAAGTGTGAGATGGCCGATCCGCGCGCCTTCTTCCATCACGAGTTTTCCCGGGAAAATCCAGGCGAACCCGATGTGGCTCGACGGATGAATGGAATAACCGAACTGCTTTTCGAGGAACGCGCGACGCAGACTCCACGGAAGCAAAAACGAAAACAATCCAAGCAGCGTCTTCATGCGGCGACGCCGAGTGATCGGTAAAGCGCGACGTATTCCGAAATCATGCGCGCGGTCGAAAAGCGTTTGGCGTTCTCGAGCGCTTTCGCGCTCCACCGCGCGCGTTCCTCGCGATTCGTCAGACGCAAAAGATCGGCCGCGAATCCAACCTCGTCTTCGACGGGATGCGCGAGCGCCGCTTCGCCGGCAACTTCCACCATCGGTTCACGATCAACGCAAAGGACGGGACAGCCGCAGGCGTGCGCTTCGGCGATCGGCCAGCCGAAGCCCTCGAAAGTAGACGGAAAAAGAAGCGCCACGGCGCGATTGTAGAGAGCTTCGAGTGTTTCGCTGTCCGCATTCGGAACCTCGACGATTCGATGGGCGATGCCGAGCTCATAGCCTAACGAACGAAGTGAATCGGAAAGCGGATCGCCGGCAAGAACCAGGGAGCCGTCCCAGTCGTCTTTGCATCTCGCGAATATTCGCAGAACGCCTTCCCGATTTTTCCGGCGCAAATTCGAGCCGACGTGGAGAACAAAATCGGCTTCTGGTTTAAGCGACGAAATTCTCGCGAGCCGGTCACGCGTCTCGGCCGGCGACAAAACGCGATAGGGATAACTCAAACCAAGCCTGATCGCTTCGAGCGCAGGTTTCCCATCGGTTCGACGAAGCAGGCGTTGGGCGTCCCGTAACGTCGCGGGAGAAACACAGGCCACTGCGGCCGCGCTTTCGAGACCGTGCACGATCCAGCGTTGCAAAATTTTTCCGGTCGCGCTCGCCGGACAATCGGTCGCCTCTCCAAGCGCGCCGCGCACGGCCAGCAAATCGTGACAGGTGACGACCACCGGAAGTTCGTCGATCGCTTTCGCATACATCGCGTTGGAATGATCGCAGACGTGAACGAGCGCTGGCCGTTCTCGAATCTTGCGGGCCAGCGTGCTTCGGAAAAAAACGAACTTGTCCAGGTAAGCGAGCCACTTCGCGACAAAGCGGCCGGCGAAATGAAAATGACCGAAGAACGGCCGAGGCCGAATCACTTCTGCCTGGACTCCTGCCGCCGTCAGTCCGTCGAGCATCATCATCGCGAATCGCTCCATGCTTTGCTGGCGTTCGAGCGGGTAATTACCGATCAGCAAAATCATCAGGACGAGGTGGCGCGGCGCCGGCTCCATGCAATTGCTCGGCATAACGCGAGCGGCGCGCGATTCGACGGCGGGGTGGACCTGACGACAGCATCGGCTCGGCACCCGGCGATGTGCTTGGGTTGCCGGCCGCGAGAGCAAGGCCGCAAATAAAGACGGCGAATCCCAGATTCGTTGGCTGACCAAATTGTCCATTGAGCAGGGAAAGGAACCCGGCGGCATAGAGCAGAATGGGAAGGAGCTGTCCGGTCTTGAGTTGACGCACCGCGAATGTGCCGAGGCTGCAGACGAGCATCGTTCGCCAGATCAGATACGCGGC
>DATILK010000254.1:0-3582 GCA_035476555.1 Chthoniobacterales bacterium
TTATGACGAGTGGTTCGCCCGGCTCGTTCGCCGGCGGGATCACGGTTTTCCATGAGAGCTTCTCCGGTTCGTGACACGAACCGCACGGCGCGCCGCCGCCGAGTGTGGGCGGATAGTTTTTCGGTGTGGTCTGTGCGGGACAGACCACGGCCGCGGCCACGGCGGCGATTACGCTAATCGAAGTTTTCATGGTGATCCGCTGGTTGATTTGCCAAATCGAGTAAACAAAATCCGGGGTGCGTTGTCACACCCTGAAAGCTTTTCGCAAGGGTTGCTCTCAGCGGCGTTTCTGCATATGATGGCCGCCCTCGCTAAGAAGGCGGGCAGCAGAAAATGCAAAAAATAGGATTCGCCGAAGCGCTCGATTCGATCGTGGCCAGCGACCCGCGTTACCAGCGGGACGCTTACGTTTTCTTGCGGGACGCGCTCGATTACACGACCAAGCAGCAGAAAAAAACGAAGGGCGCGTCGGTTCGCCACGTTGCGGGGCCGGAGCTGCTGGAGGGCGTGCGGCAATACGCGCTCAAGGAATTCGGGCCGATGGTCGTGACGGTGCTTTCCTATTGGGGAATCCGGTCGTGCGAAGACATCGGCCACATGGTTTTTAACCTGATCGGCGCCGGAATTTTTGGAAAGACAGAGGAAGATTCGATCGAGGATTTCAAGAACGTCTTCGATTTTCACGAGGCGTTTGTGAAGCCGTTCGAGCCCGAGAAACGCTCGCATCCCGACGTTCCGCTCGGTCGGCCCGCGTCGGCGCCGAAGCTCTCGTAATTGAATTGCGACGCCGGACGCGCTTTGGTGCGGCGGTATGTTGAGCGCAAATCTTAAAGCGGCCGCCGCGGAAAACGCCGCGGGCATCACTTTCCCCCCGAGCACGGCGCAGAAACATATCCTGCCGAACGGGCTCACGATCATCGTCCAGGAAGATCGCAGCGCGCCGGTGGCGAGCGTGCAGGTCTGGTGCGCGACGGGGAGCGTGGACGAAGACGCCCATCTCGGCGCGGGTTTGTCGCACATCCTCGAGCACATGCTTTTCAAGGGAACGAAAACGAATCCGGCGAACGCGATCGCGCAGAAGATTCAAAACGTCGGTGGCTACATCAACGCCTACACGTCGTTCGATCGCACCGTGTTCTGGATCGATGTGCCGAAGGACGGCGTGCCGGTAGCGATCGAGGTCCTCGCGGACGCGATGATGAATTCGACGTTGCCCGCCGAGGAATACGCGAAGGAACAGGAAGTGATCCGGCGCGAGTTCGCGATGGGGATGGACGATCCCGATCGGATGGCGGGACAACTTCTCTTTGCGACGGCCTATCAACGGCATCCTTACCGGTTGCCGGTCATCGGCCTGATCGACGTGTTCAACCAACTCACGAGCGACGACGTGATGCGGTATTACCGCGCGCGTTACGTGCCCAACAATCTCACATTCATCGTCGTCGGTGACGTGGACGCGGGCGCGATCCGCCAGCAGCTCGGCGATTTTTTCAAAGCGTATCCTGCGAGGTCGCTCGCGCCGCTTTACATCCCGGCCGAGCCGCCGCAGCTCGGCCGGCGCGAGACGCACCAGGAATTTGTAACGGAACTGACGCGGCTTTCGCTCGCCTGGCACATTCCCGAGATCACGCATCCCGATGTGCCGGCGCTCGATCTTCTCTCGACCATTCTTGGCGATGGCCGGAGCTCGCGTCTCTACCGCCAGGTGCGCGAGGAAAGCGGATTGGCTTACGGTGTTTCGGCATTTTCCTACACGCCGGGCGATCCGGGAATGCTCGGGGTCGATGCGACGGTCGAGCCGGAGAAACGCGACGCGGCGCGCGATCTCATCCTGAAGATCATCGGAGAGATAAAAGCGAAGGGCGTTACTTCCGAGGAGCTGGCGAAGGCGAAGAAAATTTCGTTGAGCCATCATCTCGGCGCGCTCACGACGATGCGCGGCCAGGCCTCCGATCTCGGATCGAATTGGTTCCTGACGCGGAACCTGAATTTTACCCGCGATTATCTCGCGGCGGTCCAGAAAATCGCGTCGGACGATGTTCGTCGAGTCGCCGGAAAATATCTGGTCGACGATAACCTGACGATCACGTCGCTGAATCCGAAAGCGACGGCCGCGGCAGCGAGTAAGACTTCATCCGCGATCAGCGCCGGCGAAATTCAAAAGATCGAATTGTCGAATGGTCTGCGGTTGCTGGTCCGCGAAGATCCGCGGTTGCCGCTCGCCTCGATGGCGGCGGTTTTCCGCGGCGGACTTCTCGCGGAAACGCGCGAGACGAACGGGATCACGCGTCTGATGGCGAAGACGCTGTTGAAGGGAACGAAAACGCGGACCGCGGAGCAGATCGCCGATACGATCGAAGCCGTTGGCGGCAGCATCGGGAGCGACGCGGGGAACAACAGCTTCAGCGTCGCGGTGGACGTGACGCAACCCGACTTGCGGCTCGGCGTGGAGATCCTTGCCGACGTTTTGTTGAACGCGACGATGCCGGACAGGGCGCTCGAGCGCGAACGGCAGGTGCAGCTCGCCGGGATCAAGGAGGACGAGGAACAACTGACGACCGTCGCCCGAAACATTCTGCGCGAAGCGCTCTTTCGCGATCATCCCTACGCCTTGCGCGGGAAGGGGTCGGCGGAGTCCGTGGCGAAACTGAATCAAAAACAGTTGCTGGCGTTTCGCGACCGCTATCTCGTCGCGCGCAACGGCGTGATCTCCGTTTTTGGAAACGTGAAGGCGGCCGAAGTGCGCGATCTCTTTGAAAAAGCGCTCGGCGCGATGAAGCAAGGCGAGCTGGCGCTGACCGCGACGCCGAAACCAAATCCGCTCGCGACGACAACGACGGTCGAGAGTTTGAAGGAGAAAGCGCAGGGTGTGTTGATGGTGGGATTTCGCGGCGCCGACATGTTCAGCGAAGATCGTTACGCGCTGGAATTAATTGACGAAGCGAGCAGCGATCTCGGCTCGCGATTCTTCGTCCGGATCCGCGAGGAAATGGGCCTCGCCTATTTTGTCGGCGCGAGCCAGATGCAGGGACTGGTGCCGGGGCTGTTCATGTTTTATCTCGGGACCGATCCGCAAAAAATCGGGCCGGTGAAGGCGGCGTTGCTGGAAGAGATCGGGAAACTCGCGACGGAAGGATTGAGCGCGGAAGAGCTGGCGCGAGCGAAGAAGAAATTGATCGGCCAACAACAGATCGCGAACCAGAGCAACGATTCGTTTGGTTACATGGCGGCGCTGGACGAGCTCTACGGGCTGGGATTCAACCATTACAAGGAGCTCGAGCGCGACGTCGAGCGGGTCACGATTGAGGACGCGCGGCGCGTCGCCGCGAAATATTTTCTGAATCAGCCCTATGTTCTCGCGCTTGTGCGGCCGCCAGAAAATCGTAAAGAGAAATAGCCATGGCTGAAGTCCAAACCAATACGCAATCCCTGGGTGAGATGTCGCAGCGCTTCATCGAGTTCGTCATGATGCAGGCGCAGAACGCGGCGCTCTTTCTTGGGCAAATTCCCAATCCGCAAACCGGCAAGGGCGAAGTGAACCTGGAGCTGGCGAAAATGTTCATCGATCAGCTGGGGATG
>DATILK010000255.1:0-2567 GCA_035476555.1 Chthoniobacterales bacterium
TCGACCGAACACGGCCCGGCAGCAACGACAACATCGGCGCCGCCGATTTTGACGCCCCGGCCAAGATCGACGACGGTGCCCTCGGGTTTGAACTGTCGGCTGGCCAATTTAAACGGCTGCGTGATGCGCATGACTTCGCGCACGCCATCCAGCAATTCAAAATCGCGATGATCGAAATCGCGGTGCACGCCCACCGCTCCAAGCACGGTGTGCGATGCGCCAGTCGAACGATGCACGTCAAATCCGTGCACCACCAGCTTGTCAATTACGTTTTGGATCTGGGCGTCCGATGCGCCCTCTTGCATGACGATGACCATGGGTCTTACTCAATTCCCTTTCCAGTGAATGCTGCTTGTTCGCACAAAATATTTTGGCTCACACAATTTCCAGCCGGACTGCTGCGCGAATGCACTTCAGGAATCATCGCGGGCACCGGCTTTTGCGTCTGCTTTTCCGTCGGCGTCGCTATGCATGGCGAGACGCTCGGCGGAGCGGGCTTCGTCAATGATGCGCTCGAAGAGACGACGGATCGCTGCATCGGTGAGCGGGCCTTTGTTGTTTTGCTCCGCATTTTCCAGGACTTCCTTTTCGCGGTCCGGCTGATACAGCGGCAGATTTGCCTGCTGCTTCAGCTTGCCGAGTTCGAGCGCGCACTTGGAACGTTCGTTCAACAATTCGACCAGCTTGCGGTCGATTTCATCAATGCGGCGCCGCCAATCCGCAAGGCTCATGCGTCCCTCCGCGGCAGAAGGCGAAGAGAGAGTCCTTCCGACAAGGTCGGAACCTTCGGTCGCTTCGCTCGGAAGGACGGCGACTTAGGGAAACGCCATCGATGACCGATCATGTTGCCACCTCGCGGCGGGAAAGGCCGGTGCGGGCGGCCGCTTTCAACGAGTGGATTCGGTCGGCGAGCGCTGCTGCCGCGACATCAATTCCTGCTTCGCCGGAATTCTTCGCGGTGGCTTTTTCGATTTCAGAAACCAACGCGGAACCGACTACCGCAGCGTCAGCAAGTCCGCCAAGAACAGAAACGTGGCCCGGAAGCGAAATGCCGAAGCCGACCGCGATCGGAAGTTGCGTCACGTTGCGCGCGCGACGCAGCAGTGCAGGCAAATCATCGGGCAGCACATCTTTCGCTCCGGTTACACCGGTACGTGAAATGAGGTACAGAAATCCCGAGGAACATTCCGCGATTTTTTCCAGCCGTTCGTCGGTGGACGTCGGCGCGCCAAGAAAAACAGTATCCAGATGACGCGCAGCCATGATGCGACGATAGTCTTCCGACTCTTCCGGCGTGAGATCAGTGATGAGCACACCGTCGGCTCCGGCGGCAGAAGCCGCAGCCGCGAATTTTTCCAGTCCCATCTGGAAAACCGGATTGTAGTAGCTGAACAGAACAATGGGAACTTCATTCGCCGGAGAATTTGCTTTGCGGATTTCGCGAACCAGAGCGATCACGCGAGAGAGGGTCGCGCCGTTTTTCAGCGCACGTTCGGAAGCGCGCTGGATGGTGGGGCCATCCGCCAGCGGATCGCTGAAGGGTACGCCGAGTTCGATCACGTCGACGCCGGCTTCCGCCATCGCGACAACAAATCTCAGCGTCGCCGAAAACGAAGGATCGCCCGCCGTTATGTATGCAACAATTCCCATTTCGCCGGAGTCGCGAAGCTCCGCAAATCGCCGCGAAATACGAGTCGAGTTGTGCAGTTCAACTGGCATAAGGGAAAACAATAGATTAACACCAAGCGCGAATCCTCCGCGCCGGAAAGCGCGCTGTTACAAACACTTGACAAAAGTTGAAGGCGTAACGCGATGAAGACTATTCGCCGAAAACGCGCGAGTAGGTGGCCATGTCTTTGTCGCCGCGGCCAGATAAATTGATGATCACGAGATCGTTTTCTGTGAGTTTCGCGGCGTCGTTGGACGGGGTTTGCACGCGTTCGATGAGGCCGGCGATGGCGTGGGCCGATTCCAGGGCGGGGATGATGCCTTCGGTGCGGGCTAGAAGCTGCGCCGCGTCGAGAGCGGCGGCGTCAGTGACGGCGGAATATTCTGCGCGGCGCTGATCGGCGAGCCAGGCGTGTTCGGGGCCGATGGCGGGATAGTCGAGACCGGCGGAAACCGAATGAGTGGTGGCGATTTGGCCGTCCTCGGTTTGCAGAACGTAAGTGTAAGTGCCTTGCAGGACGCCGGGACGAGCTCCACTGAAACCCTGCGCTGCAGCGAGCCGCGCGGCGTGTTCGCCGAGCGCATTGCCGCGGCCGCCTGCTTCGATGCCAACCATTCTCACGGAATCATCTTTCAGGAATTCGTGGAACAGGCCGATGGCGTTCGAACCGCCGCCTACGCAGGCGAAAAGATGGGTTGGCAAACGCTTTTCCGCCGCGAGAATTTGCGCGCGGGCTTCGCGTCCGATGCAGGAATGGAAATCGCGCACCATTGTGGGATACGGATGCGCGCCAAGAACCGAGCCGAGAAGATAGTGCGTGGTCCGAACGTTGGTCACCCAGTCGCGCATGGCTTCGTTGATTGCGTCTTTCAGGGTGCAACTGCCGGAATTTACGCCA
>DATILK010000256.1:0-2326 GCA_035476555.1 Chthoniobacterales bacterium
AAAGTCGCACACTCGCGGCGTGCTCTCGATGGCGCGCTCGCAGGATCCGAACTCAGCGGGCAGCCAGTTTTTTATCTGCCACGGCAACCCGACGTTTCTCGACGGCCAGTACACGGCGTTCGGCAAATTGATCAAAGGCGACGACGTCCTGGAAAAAATCGCAACCACGAAAACGTTGCCGGGCGATCGGCCGGAGAAACGGGTGAACGTCGAGAGCATAAAGATCGTTCCGGCGGATTCGGTGAAGTAGTTCGCGCTTTCGCGCAGCAGTTCGGATGACAAAGATCGCACTGATCCAGATGCAGTGCGGGACGGACCCCGCTGCCAATTTGGCCAAAGCGATTGAGCGGATTCGCGAGGCCGCGAAACAAGGAGCGCAAATCGTCTGCCTGCCAGAGCTGTTCCGGTCGCAATACTTTTGCCAGAGCGAAGACCACGCGAACTTCGCGCTCGCGGAAGAAATCCCCGGACCGACAACCTCGGAGCTGGAGAAGATCGCGCGCGAAAATGGCGTCGTCATTGTCGCGTCTCTCTTCGAGAAACGCGCGGCCGGCGTTTACCACAACACCGCCGCCATCATCGACGCCGACGGTCAGTATCTCGGGAAGTATCGCAAGATGCATATCCCGGACGATCCGTCGTACTACGAAAAGTTTTACTTCGCGCCGGGCGATCTCGGTTTTCAGGCGTGGCCGACGCCGCACGGAAAAATCGGCGTCTGCATTTGCTGGGACCAGTGGTATCCGGAATCGGCGCGGCTCACCGCGCTGCGAGGGGCCCAGATTTTGTTTTATCCCACCGCGATCGGCTGGCATCCGCGCGAAAAAGAAAAGTATGGCGCGGCCCAGTATTCTGCGTGGGAAACAATGCAGCGCAGCCACGCGATCGCGAACGGTTGCTACGTCGCGGCGATCAATCGCGTCGGTCACGAAGCGCCCGCCGGCGGCGACGGGATCCAGTTTTGGGGACAAAGTTTCATCGTCGCGCCGAGCGGCGAGATCATCGTGAAAGGCAGCGCCGATCGCGAAGAGATCGTCATGGCCGAGATCGACTGGAGCCGCGTCGACGTCACCCGCACACATTGGCCCTTCCTGCGCGATCGCCGGATCGATGCGTATTCCGGCATCGAGCAGCGGCTGATCGATTAATTATTTCCAATCCGGCGCGGCAGCGGTACGTTTACCGCCATGAAAACATTAATCATTTCACTCGGGATGATGTGCGCGCTGGCGCTAGCAGCGCACGGGCAGGACGTGACGAACGCAACCTGCAAACTGGAATCGAAGTCCGGCAGCCAGGTCACTGGAACAGTGACGTTCATGAAAATGGGCGATGAGGTGCACGTCACTGCGGACATCACTGGATTAAAACCCGGTAAACATGGCTTCCACATTCATGAAAAAGGCGATTGTTCCGCGCCCGATGCCGCATCCGCCGGCCCGCATTTCAATCCGACCCAGCATAAGCATGGCGGTCCGATGACCACCGAGCATCACGAAGGTGACCTCGGAAATATCGAGACCGACGCTTCCGGCAAAACGCATCTCGATTGGAAAGGGAAATTGAGTTTGAGCGGTGCCAATTCGATCATCGGCAAATCCGTCGTCGTTCATGAAAAAGAGGACGACCTGAAAACGGATCCATCGGGCAATTCCGGAGCGCGCGTAGCGTGCGGCGCAATCGAAGCAGCTAAATAATTCCGGCGTGAGAAAAATTCCCCGCCAGGATCGGCGGTCATCCGCCTTCGCCCGGCTACGGCGCGACAAGTAGACCGCCGCCACAGGAAATGCAGCTTCTCTCACTCACGGAAATCCGGCGTCACGCCCAGAACGGGGCCGCGGTCGAAGCGCGCGCGCATGTTCAGATCGAAGGAGTGGCGGCGAAAGTCACGCGCGAACAAAAACCGTACTGCGAACTGAGTCTCGCGGACGCGTGCGACCGAATGACGTTGCGGGTCTGGAGCGATCATCCGGAGTACAAGCCGTGCAGCAGTCTGAAACCGTCGGATTTCATCGAGCTGAGCGGCGAGTTCGTGCAGCACCAGCAATTCGGTCTCGATGCGCGGAACTGGAAGGTGCGGCATCTCAACGGACAGGAGCGTTCCGAATTATTGCAGGGTCCGGCGGAGTTGCGCGCGAAACAGGCGACGGATTGGGAATACATCAATGAGAGAACGAAGGCGCTGGAGGACCCGCGGCTGCGCGCGCTGGGCGAAGCGTTTCTCGCCGAGCATGGCGAACGATTCCGGCGCACGGCCGGCGCGCGTTCGTATCATCACGCGCGTCGCGGCGGCCTGGTCGAACACGTCGCCCAGATGATGCGGATG
>DATILK010000257.1:0-11479 GCA_035476555.1 Chthoniobacterales bacterium
GAGATTCAGGAGAGGGAAAAATCGACGGGAAAGCCGGTCGCGGCAGTTAACGACAATCCGCTCGCGATATGGCTGAACTTCTTACTATATCACTTGTCGCTTGCGCACCCTCATAGACAGCTCGCGAACAAGATTGAGCCGGATCCCTACTCGTTGTCCCTACTGGCGTTAGAACGGCTTATGGCCGACCGAGTAGTCGGCAAAGTGGACCGTTCGTCCGCTGCGCTCGCTAATCTTCGCTTTAAGGTTGCCCTATCATTCCCGAGTGAGAAACGCAGATACGTATCAAAAGTAGTAGATTCTTTACGTTTTGCGCTGAGCAAGGACTCGGTGTTTTACGACTACGATTATCAAGCGCAACTCGCGCGACCAAATCTAGACACGTTACTCCAACGGATCTACCGACATCAGTCGGAATTGATCGTCGTCTTCTTGTGCGCCTCATATGCCGACAAGGAATGGTGCGGCCTAGAGTGGCGCGTAGTTCGAGACATAATCAAATCCAAGGAAGATGATCGCATAATGTTCGTTCGCTTTGACGACACCCCAGTTGACGGTCTGTTATCGATCGATGGCTATATCGACGGAAATGTCTACACGAGTAAGCAGGTTGCAGCCTACATTCTCGAGCGTATAGCGGAACTTGAAAGAAATCGTTAGATCAGACGCGTCGCAAGATCCACATCGGCGTTAGCCGAATGAGAAGCATCGCGATTTTCATGACGAGGCCGGGAACCATCAGCGGCTTGTTCCGCTCAATCCCGGCGAGGCCGGCGCGGACGACATCTTCCACCTTCACGTGGGTGAAGGATGGACTTGGAGGGTGACGCTCGCGAGGACCTCGAGCCGCGACGGAGTTGAACTCCGTATCGACCGGCCCGGGACAAAGCGCACTCACTACGATTCCCTGTTTGCGCACTTCGCCGCGCATGCCGTCGGAAAAACTAGTGACGTAGGCTTTGCTCGCGGCGTAAACAGCGAACTTGCGGATCGGCAATAATCCCGCGATCGAGCTGACGTTCAGGATCGCGCCGTGTTTCTTCGCGAGCATCGCGGGCAAGAGCGCGCGCGTCAGCATCGTGAGCGCGACGATGTTGACGGCGAGAATTTGCCGAACAAGATCGGGATCGGCCGTCACGAAGGTGCCGCGATCGCCCGAGCCTGCATTGTTGATCAGAAAATCGATCGCGATCCCTTCGCGGTTTAGCAAGTCGCATAACTCTTGGATTTCGCTCAGCTGCGAAAGATCTACCGCACGGCAATGGACATTCAGGTTCGGATTTTTCCTGGTGAGTTCGTCGCGCAATTCTTCCAGCCGGTCGAGACGGCGCGCGACGAGCACGAGTGAGCCGGCGCGGCTGGCGAGCTGGCGCGCGAATTCGCGGCCGATGCCAGCTGACGCACCGGTGATCAGCGCGCAGCAGCCCGTTACATCAAATCCGCTCATGATTTCCTGAGGATCGGCTCGAGCGTGCGCCACACGAGCTCCGCGACGATCCGATGTCCGGCCGGATTCGGGTGAATCAGATCCTGCTGATTTAATTCGCGCTGGCCGCCGACGCCTTCGAGCAGAAATGGAATCAGGGTTGCGTTATTTTCTCGCGCGAGCTCGGCGAAGACGCGCTGGAAGCCGGCTGCGTATTCCGCTCCCAGATTGGGCGGCACCTGCATCCCGGCGAGAACAATCTTCACGCGCGGATTTTTCGCTTTGGTTTTGTCGATGATCGTCTGGAGATTTTCTTTCATCGACTTCAAGTCGGTTCCGCGCAAACCGTCGTTCGCACCGAGCTCGATGACGAGGACGTCAATCGGTCGCTGCAACAGCCAATCGATTCGGCGCAAGCCGCCGGCGCTCGTGTCGCCACTCAAACCCGCGTTCTGAACTTCGTAGGGCAAATTGGCCGCGCGAATTTTTTCCGCGACCAATGCCGGGAACGCTTCCGCTGGTTGAACGCCGAATCCCGCGGTGAGACTGTCGCCGAGAAACACCAGCGACTTCGCCGGTGAGTCCGCGGCGCGGGCCGTTAAAAAAAGCGAAACGCCGAGAGCAATTGCGAAAATTGCTGGCATTGTCTTCTTCCATTTCGTGTGAGCAAAAATCGATTCCATTTTCAATGAGCGCCCTTTCGATCCTCGACGTTCAGCACCTGACCAAAACCTACGACACGGGCGCGGGCAAGTTGACGGTGCTCAAGGATATTTCGTTCACTCTTCCGGCGGGGAGCACCTGCGCGATCCTCGGCCCCTCCGGCAGCGGCAAGACCACTTTGCTCGGACTCTGCGCGGGGCTCGACCGGCCGACGTCGGGATCGGTTCTGTTGAATGGCATCACGCTGGGCGAAGCGAGCGAAGACGAGCGGGCGCGGATTCGCAACGAGCATGTCGGATTCGTTTTCCAAAACTTCCAGTTGATCCCAACGCTGACCGCGCTGGAGAACGTGACGGTGCCGATGGAATTGCGGGGCGATCGCACCGCGCGCCAACTCGGCTTGGACTTGTTAGGCCGGGTCGGTCTTGGAAAACGCGTCGATCATTATCCCGCGCAGCTTTCCGGCGGCGAACAACAGCGCGTCGCGCTGGCCCGCGCTTTCATTAATCGCCCGAAAGTTCTTTTTGCCGACGAGCCCACGGGAAATCTCGACGCCGAAACGAGCAGCGCGGTGATCGACGTCATGCTCGAGCTCAATCAAAATGCCGGGACCGCGCTCGTCCTGGTCACGCATGATCCCGATATTGCGCGACTGACCGAACGCACGATCCGGCTGCGAAACGGAGAGATGGTGTGAGTTCCTCGTTCATCTGGAAAATGGCTTGGCGAGATAGCCGGTCGAGTCGCCGACGGCTCCTCTTGTTTTCCATCTCGATCACGCTCGGGATCGCAGCGCTGGTCAGCATCGGTTCGTTTCGGCACAGCCTCGCCCGCGCGATCGACGAGCAGGCGCGGAGTTTGATCGGCGCGGATCTCGTCGTCGAGTCCACCCGCGCGTTTCGTCCGGAGGATGAAGAGCTGCTTCATTCGTTAGGCGAACCGCAGGCGCGCGAAATTCGGTTCGCGACCATGGCGTCGTTCCCGAAAAGCGGCGGAACGCGTCTCGCCAGCGTCCGCGCTCTCGGTGGCGATTTCCCGTTTTATGGTCCAATGGAAACGACGCCGACGGCGGCGGCGCGCGAATTCCGCAACGGCGGCCAGGCGATTCTCGAAGAAAGTTTACTGCTTCAGTTCCAAGCGCAGGTCGGCGATCCGATCAAGATCGGCGATCTCGAATTCACCATCGCCGGTGCGCTCAAGAAAATGCCGGGGGAAGCATCGGCGGCCGGCTCATTCTCGCCGCGCGTTTATATTCCGCTCCAGAACCTGGCGGAGACGCACCTGCTGAAGCCCGGCAGCGTCGCGCGGTATCGCGCTTATGTGAAATTTCCCGCGAACACGGATATCGAATCGCGGATCGAGATTCTCGGTCCGCAGATCAAACGACTCGGAATGGATTACGACACGGTGGCGAAGCGGAAGCGCGACCTGGGAGCGTCGCTCGAAAATTTGTATCGTTTCCTCAACCTCGTCGGATTCATTTCGCTCCTGCTTGGAGCGCTCGGCGTCGCGAGCGCGATCCAGGCGCATCTGCAACAGAAAACAAAAACCGGCGCGATTCTCCGCTGCCTCGGGATGTCGGCGGCGGGAACGGTTTTCATTTATCTCGTGCAGACGGCGGCGATGGGACTTTTCGGCGCCGGGGTCGGCGCCATTCTGGGCATGGCGATGCAACGAATCTTTCCGCGCATTCTCATGTCGTTCGTGCCTCTCGCCATTTCGACTTCGATCGCGTGGCCTCCGATTTTCATTGGCGTTTTTATCGGCTTCGCGATTTGCATTTTATTCGCCTTGCCGCCGCTCCTGCGTTTCCGTCGGCTCTCGCCGCTGCGCGTTTTTCGTGCCGCCATGGAAGTCGAACCACCATCGCGCAAACGCGATCCGCTTTTGTGGGCGATCTACGCAATCATCGTCGCCGGCATCACGGCGTTTTCGATTTCGCAGACGGACACGGTCGCGCACGGTCTTGTTTTCGCCGGCGTTCTTTTCCTGGCGGTCGGGATCTTCGCCGGCGTGGCGAAACTCGTGATCGCGAGCATTCGCAAATTCTTTCCGCATGGCTGGAGTTTCGTTTTACGGCAGGGACTGGCCAATCTTTACCGGCCGAATAACCGGACGCTGCTCCTGACGCTGTCGTTAGGCCTGGGCACCTTCCTTCTCCTGAATCTTTACCTGACGCGGCAGGTTTTGCTTTCGCAGTTCACCTCGATCGGAACCAACAGTCAGCCGAATATTTTCTTCTTCGACATTCAGCCGGATCAAAGAGCTGGCGTCGCCGAAATCGTTCGCGCCTCCGGGATGCCGGTGGTCCAGGAAGCTCCGATTGTTACGATGCGTCTCTCCGAAGTGAAAGGCCGGCAGACGGGCGACCTGTTGCTCGATCCGCATCGAAAAACACCGCAATGGGAGCTCGAGCGCGAGTATCGGACGACGTATCGCGAACAGTTGACCGCCACGGAGAAAATCACCGCTGGCCAATGGATCGGCCGCTTCGATTATCATCCCGGCGACACGGTGCCGATCTCGTTCGATGAGGAGATCGCGAAAGATCTCGGGGTAAAGATCGGCGACGAGCTTGTCTTCGACGTCCAAGGCGTCTCGATCAAAACGAAACTTGCCAGCACCCGGGCGATCGATTGGAAACGGTTCCAGACGAATTTCTTCGTGGTATTTCCGGCGGGCGTTCTCGAAAACGCGCCGACGTTTTACGTTTTGGTTAGCCGCGTCGAGACGCCGGCGGATTCCGCGAAGTTACAGAGTGCGATCGTTGCGAAATTTCCCAATGTGGCGGCGATCGATCTGACGTCGGTCATCCAGAGCGTTGATTCGATCCTGGGCAAAGTAGCGCTCGTCGTCCGCGTCATGTCGCTCTTCACGGTAGGTGCGGGCGTGATTGTGCTGGCGAGCACGATCTGGAGCGGGCGGTATCAGCGGCTCCAGGAAAGTATCTTGTTGCGCACGCTGGGCGCATCGCGCGCGCAAATCTGGAAGATCCTTTGCGCCGAATATTTCCTGCTCGGACTTTTCGCGAGCTTGACCGGCATCGTTCTCGCCGTCGGCGCGAGCTGGGGATTGGCGAAATTTATTTTCAAACTCGGCTACGCGCCAACGATTCTGCCGCTGTTCGGCGCGGCGGCTGCCGTGTGCGCGTTAACGGTCGCCGTTGGACTAATCGCGAGCCGCGGTGTCGGCAGCGCGCCGCCGCTGGAAATTTTGCGCGCGGAAGCAGAGTAAGCTGTAGAGCCGCGGCTACAGTGATTTCAGTTCGGCCTTCGCCAGCGGTCGCCAATGGCCGCGAGGCAAGTCACCCAAGCGCAGATGTCCGACCCGAATCCGAATCAACCGTTTCACTTCGTAACCGACTTCGTAAAACATCCGGCGAATCTGGCGATTGATTCCCTGGCGCAGGATCACGCGCAATCGCGTTGGCTTCACCGCATGGATTTTCTCGAGCCGCGCGCGTTGGCCATCGAGCATGATGCCGTGAAGTAATTTCGGAGCGAGCGAAGCGTCCCACGGCCGATCGATGGTGAGTTCGTATTCCTTTTCGACTTTGTAACGCGGATGAGTCAGGCGCTGGGCGAGATCGCCATCGTTTGTGAGGATGAGGAGGCCTTCGGTTTGGGCATCGAGCCGGCCGACGTTAAAAAGACGCGGCAAATGCGGCGGCAACAAATCGAAGATCGTATCGCGAGCCTGCGGATCGCTGCGGGTGGAAACAAAACCCGCCGGCTTGTGCAGGATGATATCGAGCCGGCGCTCGCTGTGGATAAGTTTGCCGTCGACTTTGACGTGGTCCCGCTCACTGGGGTGCGCGCTAAAGTCAGTGCAAACGTGACCGTTGATCGCAACGCGACCGGCCGCGATCAATTCATCGCAGTGCCGACGCGAACCGAGCCCGGCCGCGGCAAGGAAACGATTGAGGCGCACGGTGCGTGCGCGGCTTAAACGTCCGGCTTGGTTTTCGGCAGGCCGAGGACTTTCTGGCCGTCCTTGAACTGGCCGCGCTTCTTCAAGAGTTCGACGCGTTCGAAACGTTTCAGAACGTTCCGCTTCGCGGTGATGGTGCTGGCTCCTTTAAGACTGCGGTGTTGCGACATACAATTGCTCCTGTTCTTTTGGGGATCGAGAGCGCGCACCTTACAGCGGTGCACCGGTTTTTCAACCGAAGATCCTAAGGAGTCTTCTCGGGAAACAGGGCGAGGATGCTCTGCTCGTTCGCCTCGCAAATTCCGCGCTCGGTGATGAGGCCGGTCACAAGTTGGCGCGGGGTAACGTCGAATCCGAAATTTGCCGCCGGGCTGTTCTCGGGGGTGACGCGAACTTCGACGTGCGCGCCGGCGCGAAATCCATCGGCATGGCTCACTTCTTCGGAACCGCGTTCCTCGATTGGGATTTGGTTCACGCCGTCGCGGATGTTCCAATCGAAAGAAGACGAGGGCAGCGCGACATAAAACGGAATGCCGTTATCCTTCGCCGCCAGAGCCTTCAGGTAGGTGCCGATCTTGTTGGCGACGTCGCCGGTGTAAGTCGTCCGATCGGTTCCGACCATGACCGCGTCTACCTTTCCGCGCTGCATCAAATGCCCGCCGGCATTATCGGCAATCACCGTATGCGGCACGCCATGCTCGCCGAGCTCCCAGGCGGTGAGCTTTGAGCCCTGGCTGCGCGGTCGCGTTTCATCGACCCAAACGTGGACAGGAATGCCGGCATCGTGGGCGGCGTAAATTGGCGACGTCGCCGAGCCGTAATCGACGAATGCAAGCCAGCCGGCGTTGCAATGAGTGAGGATGTTAACCGGCGCGCCTTTCTTTTTCTCGCTGAGGCTTCGGATCAATTCAACGCCGTGCTCCCCGATGCGCCGGCAATATTCCGCATCGTCGTCGGCGATCTGTTGCGCGGTTTGAAACGCGACGCGTTGTCGTTCTTCCGTCGTTTTCGCCGCGCTGATATTCTGCAATTGCCGATCGATCGCCCACGCCAGATTCACTGCGGTTGGCCGCGTTGCTTTCAGTTGTTCGGCGGCAGCGTTGAGGTCGGCCTCGAACGTGGCGAGATACATTCCATAGCCCGCAGCCGCGCCGATCAAACCAGCGCCGCGCACATGCATCTCGCGAATTGCCGCCGCCATTTCCGCGACCGTCCGCACTTCTTCGATCACGAACTGGTGCGGCAACCGGCGCTGATCAATGAGCTGGATCACCCGTTCGTCGCCGGCTTTTGGCCAGATCGTCCGATAATGTTGGCCTTGAACATTCACAAATTTTTTACAACTGGTTGCTCAGGATCACCCGCGACCCGGAGATTGTAACCTGATGATAAATGTGGACGCGATCAGTGATCAATTGCCGCCAGTGTGCGACCCGGTCCGCCTCGATGATGAGATAAAGCGGATCGGAGCGGTCCCAGGTATCGAGGAGAAAATGTTCGTCCAGATATTTTCGTTGGGAGGCGTCGTTGCGCTCGAAAAAACCAGGCGGCTGTCCCACAAGGAAGAACTTCTTCTCCAGATAAAAACTGAGACTGCTGCCGTCGTATAACGACCCTTCGTAGATGACTTCGCCGGCGCGGCCGAGTTGCGGGTTGAGGTACTGGGCGGCGTCAGCCAGGGAATAAAACGGGGCGAGTCGCGTCCGACCTTCCATCAGGCAGCAACCAGCAGGCACCATGGCCGCGAGCGCGAGAACGAGCATGATTTCGCCCCGTTGTTTGACGAGAAAGAAAGCCACGACCGCGAACACGAGAAACGATGCGGCCGCGATTTGCGCAAGAGGACGCAGGGAAAGTTCCATCTCAGCGTCGGTCACGATCCCAAGAATTCCGGGCCGCCAATAGAAGATGCCGGCAGCGGCGAGGCTCGCAACGAGACTGAGCGTTATCCCGGCCACGCGATGCGGGCGCGAAGTTCGTTCCCAGGCGCAGGCCGCGAAAAGGGCGAAGGCGGCGCTCAGCGCGGTGGCAAATTCGTCTCCGAAAATCAGCGCCGCGATCAGACCCGCGACGAGCCAGCTGATCGGCAGTCGATCGGCGAAAGTGATTTCATCCGGCCGTAAGATTTTTCTCGGCGCAAAAATCAAACCGGGGAGAACGAGAAAGATTGCCGGAAACCAGAAGGCAAAATGCAGGAGCAGTAATTGCCAGCGGGCGAAACCGGGCGTGGCGTCGGCCGCGGTAAGGAAGCGGAAAACAAAACCGGGGAATTGGCTCTGCATCCGGACAAACCAGGGGCTCACGATCGCGGCGAACAGGAGAAGATTTGTCCAATGAAACAAGGGCCGGAAGCGGAGCCGCGCTTCGCGAAACCGAATCATTAGCCAAATCAAAATGCCGGCGAGCGCGAGAAGCGGCGCGAGACCTTTCGCCAGACTGGCCAATCCAGCGCAGAACCAAAAGCCAGCGAACCACCATCGCCGAAATTTCTGATGCTGATAACCGCGGACGACGCCATAGACCGAAGCGCACATCAGCAATTCACAGATCGCATCGGGCCCAACCATTCGAGCAGAGAGGAACGTGCCGGCCGAGCAGAGATAGATCAGTCCCGCGGCGAATCCGCGCCAATAGCCAGCCAGCCGTTCGGCGATCAGGAACGTGAGCGCGACCGTGCCGATCGTGGCGAGCGCACCCGGCAGATGCGCGATCGTCGCGCTGGTGCCGAATGCTTTGCAGCAAAGCGCGATCGCCCAGTAGGCCAGCGGCGGCGTGTCGAGGACCGGCGCGCCGTCATTCGTTGGCACGAGCCAGTTGCCCGTTTCCACCATTTCGCGCGCGCCGCCGGCAAACCGGCCTTCCGTACCGTCGAACAAATGGCCCCAGCCGGCGGTGCCGATGTGCAACAGCGCCGTCAGCGCGAGGAGAAACGCGAGGAGCGCGTGGCGCGTCGGCGGCGGATTCAGGATTTGCGGTGAGAGAAAAGTCTCTTCGAGCGAAAACGTGCGAGCGCCGGCGACCATTTTCGTCAGGCCGCGTCGATGCGATAGCGGTCCCACTCATCCGGCACCCGGAGCAACTTCGCATCCGGCATTTGGATAATGGCGAGCACCTGCCGGCATTCGGCGATGAGAGTTTCATCCGAGGGCCGGATGATTTTGAACGCGCACCAGAACCGGACACGCTCGAGGCGATCGAGCCAGCCTTCAATAGTGAGCTTGTCGCCGAGCTTCGCGGCGCGCCGGTAATCAATCTCGGTGCGAACCACCACGGGATATTTTTGCGTTTCCGCCATTGCGGCGAGTCCGAGCCCGAGTTCCTCGGCCAGCAGGGTGCGCGCGATTTCGATGAAACGCAGGTACGCGATATTGTGGACGACCGCGGCGCAGTCGGTATCGAAAAACATTACCTGCACTTCAGTGCGAATCCGCGGCGCGCTTTCGTTCAACATCACGTTTAGTTTTCCGACACGATCGAGCTTCTGGCGATGGCCGGAGTTTGCCATCGATCGAGCTGAGTTGAAACCGCGGCGACCACTTCTTCGACGGTGATCGCTTTCATGCAGCGAAAATCGATCGGGCATTCGCGCAAGAAACAGGGGCTGCATTCAACTTGATGGCGAATGATATGCCGGGCGTTGCCAAGCGGTCCGGTGAGGAGCGGTTCGGTCGAACCAAAAACAGCGACGACGGGAACGCCGAGGAGAGTAGCGAGATGCATCGTGCCGGTATCGTTGGTGAGGAGCAACGCGCATTCGCCGAGCTCTGCGGCGAGCTGTTCCAGGGTGGTCTGGCCGATGCGATTGAGGCAATGCGCGCCGAGCGCGGATTCAATCGCCGCGCCGCGCTCCTGATCGGCCGAGGTGCCGAACAGAATCCATTGAACTGGCCGTTGCGCGGCGACCGCGATCGCGACTTCGGCGAATCGCTCCGTCAGCCAGCGTTTCGCGGGCCCGTACTCGGCGCCGGGACAAAGTCCGAGCTTTGCCGGGGCCCCGTTCGTTTTGATTCTTGGAAGAACCTTTCGCACTTCCGGCGGCGTCTGAGGTCCGCCGAGCTCGCGAGCCATTCGCAGATAACGATAAACCTGATGCTGAATCGGACCGCGCCGTTGTTCCTCGGCGACGATCTGATTCAAAAGCCAGCGACGACGATGCCCGGGAAAACCGACGCGACGCCGAATACCGGCGAGCCACACCTCAAGAGCGGCGCGCAGCGAACCTGGGAAAAGAATTGCGACGTCGAACGCAGCCTGCCCGCGAATTTTTTTCACGACCGAAAAGAGGGATCGCGATTCCAACCCGAGCACTTCGTCAACTTCGGGAACGAGCTTCCAGACCGACGCGATCTTCTGCGGCGCGGCGACGGTGATGTGCGCATCGGGACGTCCGGCTTTGATGGCGCGAACGGCGGGCACACTAATGATGCTGTCGCCGAGCCAATTCGCGGCGCGGATCAAGATCCGGAAGGGCTTCAATTTCGCGCCCGGCGGAACGTAGATGCCGCGCTTGTAATGGGTAAGTAGGAAATTCGGCTTCGGCGTTTTCCAGCGGTTGTGCACCCAAAACCAATCCTCGGGCGCCTTTCGAATTTCCTGCTCGATCATTTCATTCGCTTCGAAGGTGACTGAATTTACTGAGACGCCGGCGGAATCCGTGAGAGGAGTAAAGACCAGCCGCCAGCGCGCCGGTCCGACCGTGTAGACGGCGAGTGCGATTACCGCCGCGCCGGTTCTCTTTGCCAGCAGAGCCGATAGCGGAGAAGTGGAGGCCAGCCTGCCGAAGAACGGCGTCCAGAGACCATGATCGCCGGCGTGTTGATCGCCCAGAATCCCGATGAGGCCGCCGGAGCGTAACAATTCGATCGGCTTGTGGAATCCCTCGCTTCGATCGAACAACTCGGCGCCGGTGCGCGCTCGTTTTCGATTTACGTCCCGATCCAGGTAACGATTCCTCAGTTTTTGATAGACCGTTCCGACCCTTGCGTAATGAAAGTAGTGCGGCACCAGCGGGCCGGTGACTTCCCAATTGCCGATATGACTTAGGAGCACGATCACGGGCCGGCCGGCGCGCAAATGTTGATGAACGGCGTCCGTATTTTCCGCTTCGACATAACGCGCCAGTTTTTCCGGAGACATCGACCCGAGCTTCGTGCCGCAGAGGAAACTGGCGCCCGTCCTTTGGAAATGGCGCCGGCAAATTCGGCTCAATTCTCGCGGCGATTTTTCGTTGCCGAAGGCGATCTCGAGATTGCGCCGGGCAAGCCGGCGATACTGCGGCAGCAGGAGCCAGCCGGCGAAGCCCATGAAATTCCCGAGAACAAACAAAACGCGCAATGGAACCGCGCTCGCGATGGCAGTCCCCGCGCGATAAAAAAGGTAGATGCAGAAATCGAGCATGCGGGAGCAGCGAGCCGGCGGGCTCGCGCCGAAGGGTAAATTTGCCTGCGGAACGCTTCAATC
>DATILK010000258.1:0-2221 GCA_035476555.1 Chthoniobacterales bacterium
AAGACAGCAACAGAGTTGCGGGGACAAGGCCGTTCCCAAACTGAGTTTGGGAACGAGGGATCTGGTGCCAGGAGCGGCGGGGGGCGCTCGGCCAATTTTCACTGTCGGAACGGGACAGGTTATGTATGGTGGGAACTTCGGAAATCACCAATGGAATCCCCTGCCGTAACGACATCTGCACCCGCGACCAAGCGGTTCTGCCTGATCCTCATCAAACCGTCGCATTACGATGACGACGGCTACGTGATTCAATGGCTGCGGTCGACGATCCCGTCGAACTCTCTCGCGGCGCTTTACGGATTGGCGCTCGATTGCAAACAGCGGCACGTTCTTGGCGACGACGTCGAGATCGAGATTCAGCCGTTCGACGAGACCAATGCGCGGATTCGGCCGAACGAACTCGCAGCCATGATCCGGGAAGCGGGCGACGGCATGGTGATGTTCGTCGGCGTGCAATCGAACCAGTTCCCGCACATGCTCGATCTGGCGAAGCGATTTCGCGAGCTCGGAATTCCCATGGCGGTGGGAGGCTTCCACGTTTCCGGAACGATGAGCATGCTCGGTGGAAACGACGCGGACGTTCATCGCGCGAAAGCGATGGGCATCTCGCTTTTCGCCGGCGAGGCGGAGGGCCGGCTCGAAATGGTTTTACAGGATGCGTACAAGAAGCAGCTCAAGCCGCTCTATAATTTCATGGCGGATCTGCCGGGCATCGATGGAATGCCGATCCCGCTCATCAGCTCCGTGCGCGCGCAACGGACAGCCGGTCACGTGACCAGCTTCGACGCGGGCCGCGGTTGTCCTTTTCAATGTTCCTTCTGCACGATCATCAACGTGCAGGGACGAAAATCGCGCCGCCGCACGCCGGACGACGTCGAGCAGATCATTCGCGCGAATGTAAAACAGGGACTTCGCAGCTTCTTCATCACCGACGACAATTTTGCCCGCAATAAGGACTGGGAAGCGATCCTGGACCGCATCATCCATTTGAAAGAAGTCGAGAAGTTAAAGGTTGGCTTCCTCATCCAGGTCGACACGCTGTGCCACAAGCTGCCGAACTTTATCGAGAAATGTGCGCGGGCCGGCGTGCGCCGCGTTTTCATCGGACTCGAAAATATCAATCCGGACAACCTGGCCGCGGCGCACAAGCGCCAGAACAAGATCACCGAGTATCGCAAGATGTTGCTCGCCTGGAAGGAAGCGAAGATCATTACCTATTGCGGTTACATCACCGGCTTTCCGAGCGACACGGCTGAGTCCATCCGGCGCGACGTCGAGATCGTGAAGAAGGAATTACCGCTCGATGTTCTCGAATTCTTTTTCCTCACGCCGCTCCCCGGCTCCGAAGACCACCAGAAACTCGTCAACGCCGGCGTGCCGGTCGATCCCGACCTGAACAAGTACGATCTCAACCACGTCTGCACCGCGCATTCGAAAATGTCGAAGGAGGAATGGGAACGCGCGTATCTGACCGCGTGGAAAACCTACTACACGTTTGAGCACATCGAGACGATTCTGCGCCGGCTCGTGGCCAAGAAAGGTCGCGCGGCGAACGCGATCGTCCTCATGATGTGGTTCATGAGCGCGATTCATCTCGAAGGCGTGCATCCGCTCGAGAGCGGCGTTTTCCGCCTCAAGTTTCGCCGCGACCGCCGGCCTGGTCTGCCGCTCGAGTCCGCGTTGATTTTCTATCCGCGTTACTGGATTGAAAGCGCCCTGAAGCTCGGACGCCTCGCTTTTTTGTACGGCAGAATTCGCCGCATCTATTCCCGCATCAAGAAAGACCCGAACCGCTTCAAATACATGGACGTCGCGCTTACGCCGGTGACGGAGCACGACGTCGAGGACTTGGAGATGTTTCATACGCCATCCGCGCCTGCCTTCGTCGCGCAGGAACAGCGGCGCGAGGCGACGAATGCAGCCGCGCGCGAGCACGCGCATTCCCACGCAGCAGCGTAATTTGTCGCCGTCGCCCCGTGGGCGACGTGAGCTGGCGCGCCGCCGACATCCGGCGCTTCGCACAGCGAAGCGGCTACAAAAAGCTTGCAACGCCACAACGCCTGAGAAGCAATAACGGTCCATGCACGACCTCCACACACCGGCAGGCGCGATCCACACGATGCAAGTGCTGAGCTCGGCGTTCCTCGCGATTTTGTTTCTGCAATCGGGAATCGATAAGATCGTCGATCGGCGTGGCAACCTGGAGTGGCTCAGGGGCCAT
>DATILK010000259.1:0-1603 GCA_035476555.1 Chthoniobacterales bacterium
TCAAGGTCACGCCACCGCTCGCTTCAAATTTTACTTTGTCTTTGCCAAGCGCGATCGCCTCCCGAATCTGCGCCGGCTTCATATTGTCGAGGAGAATCACGTCAATGCCGTCGACTTGCAGAAATGCGCGAACTTGCTCGAGCGCGTCGGCCTCAACTTCAATTCGAACATTCGGTCGCGCCTCGCGGAATTTTTGCACTGCCTTTGCGAACGCGGCAAATCCCGCGCTAACAGTCAGGTGATTGTCTTTCAGCAGGACCATATCGAACAAACCGAAACGATGATTGGCGCCACCGCCCGCGACCACGGCCGCTTTCTCCAGCGCGCGCAGACCCGGCGTCGTTTTGCGGGTGTCGAGAATCTTCACGTGATCGGTTCCGGCACCGTCGACAAACTTTCGGGTGAGCGTCGCGATTCCAGACAATCGCTGCAAAAAATTCAGCGCCACCCGCTCAGCTTTTAGAATCGAACGCGCCTGGCCGCGAAGTTCGATCACACTCTCGCCGGCATTTATCTCGCTACCGTCTTTTTTGACAGACGTGATCGCGACCGCGGAATCTACGCGACGGAAAACTTCTGCGGCTGTTTCTGTACCGGCTAGAGTGGCGCGCTCGCGAGCCACAATTCGCGCCATCGCCTGCTGATTCTTCGAGACGAAAAAATCTGTGGTCAGATCGCCCTCGCCAATGTCTTCGCTCAAGGCGACATCGATTGGATCGACACCGATTCGTTTCATAGCGCGCCGGCCGGGCTTGGTGCCTGGTAAATGCATTTTCCGCGAACGTACGTTTCCAGATTCGCTTGCGGTCCGCCGCGATAAATGCAGAGCGCGACTACGTCCTCGGGAGTAAGTTCGGCCAACGCATCCTCGTTTCGATAGGGCAAAAGCGCGCCCAGGTCGACAACGATCAGGTCCGCTTCCTTACCGGAATCGAGTGAGCCGATGATATTGGATTTCCCGAGCGCGCGTGCGCCGCCGAGGGTGGCGAGATAAAATGCTTCGCCCGGACGAAGCGGTCGCAAATTCGGTTCGTAGGCGCTGCGCGCTTTTTGCACTTCAATCGCCGCGCGCATTACTTGCCACATATTTAATTCCGGCCCGCCGGCCACATCCGAACCGAGTCCGACGTTGATTCCAGCTTTCAAAAGTTGATCGAGCTTCATCAGGCCGCTGCCGAGAAAAAGGTTCGAGCTCGGACAATGCGCCACGCTCGACTGTGCCGCGGCGATCGCGGCGATCTCTCGGGGATTGAGATGAATGCAATGGCCGACCACGGTGTGCGGTGTGAGCATTCCGCATTTTTCATAGACGTGGGTGTAGTCGCGCGCGCTCATATAAAGGTGGTGCACTTTCTCCAGCTCCTCGCGGTTTTCCGCCAGGTGAGTCTGCAAATAGGCTTCGAACCGCGCGGCCAGCTCGGCGGCGCTACGCATCATTTTTTCCGAACAGGTAACGGCGAAACGGGGACTGAACGCGTACTCGAGGCGGCCTTCCTCGGACCGATGCCATTTTCGACAAAGGCGCTCGCTCTCGAGTAACGAAATTGAGAGCACCTTTTTCGGCTGGAGCTGGCCGTAGGAGCCGAGATCCATCATCATTTTT
>DATILK010000260.1:0-2689 GCA_035476555.1 Chthoniobacterales bacterium
AATCGGACGACGACGCTGACAAATCCGAAGTTCAATTAGCCGGCATTTGAAAATTCGCGGGTAAGCGGCACACTGCGCGAGCATGCGCGCAATTCTCGCTCTCGAAGACGGCCGGATTTTCGAGGGCGAATCATTTGGCGCGACCGGGACACGCGTCGGCGAAATTTGTTTCAACACGTCGATGACCGGTTACCAGGAAGTGCTGACCGATCCATCGTATCGCGGGCAAATCGTCGCGATGACGTATCCGCTCATCGGGAACTACGGCACGAACGCGCTCGACCAGGAAAGCAGCGAACCGCACGTCCGCGGCTTCGTCATTGAAGAATTGAGCGAAGTCCCGAGCAACTGGCGTTCGGAACTGTCGCTCGAGGATTATCTTTCGCGTTGGAAAATTCCGGGCGTGCAGGGCATCGACACGCGCGCACTCACGCGTCATCTGCGGGAACGCGGCGCCATGAAAGCCTGCCTCACCACGGAAACGCTTTCCGAAAAGGAAGCCGTCGCGCAGGCGAACGAAGGCGAAGGCGTGATCGGGATGGATTACGTGCGCGAAGTGACGACGAATGCGCCCTACGAATGGGACCCGGACAGCAAGTTGAGCGCGACGTGGTCGGTTGCGAGCGGGAGCACGGAAGACATCGTGCGGCATCCGTTACCGCCGGTGCGGCATCGCGTCGTCGCCTACGATTTCGGCATCAAGGAAAATATTTTGCGGCGGCTGCGCCAGAATGGATTCGGCGTGACGGTGGTGCCGGCGGCAACGAGCGCGGATGAGGCGCTCGCGCTGAATCCGGACGGAATATTCTTGTCGAACGGCCCGGGCGACCCGGAGGCGGTGCCGTACGCGCACGAATCGCTCCGGGGATTGCTCGGCAAGAAACCGATCTTCGGCATTTGTCTCGGGCACCAGATTCTTGGATTCGCCGTCGGCGGGCGCACCTTCAAATTGAAATTTGGCCATCGCGGCGGGAACCAGCCGGTCAAAGATTTGCGCAGCGGCAAGGTCGCGATCACATCGCAGAATCATGGATTCGCCGTCGATGCGGAGTCGTTACCGAAAGAGATGGAAGTCACGCACATCAATTTGAATGACGGTACCGTCGAAGGCATGCGGCATCGCGAGCTGCCGATCTTCAGCGTCCAATATCACCCCGAAGCCGCGCCCGGCCCGCACGACGCCAGCTATTTCTTTTCGCAATTCGCGGATCTGATCGAGAAGGGCCGATAACGAGCGGATTGCAAACAGCGCAATCCGCCGCACGTTTCGATCATGTTGTATTCACCTGATCGAACTTCGAAGTGGTTTCAGATCGCGGTTGTCGCGAGTTTTTCGGCAGGACTCCTGTTCTCGCCCGTAGCGTTCGCTCATGACGATCACGAGAAGGACAAACTCAGCGCCGCCGCGGAAAAAACACTCACCGGCGAGATCGTCGACCTGATGTGTTATGCGGATCACGGCTCGACCGGTGACAAACACGCTTCCTGTGCGGCGACCTGCATCAAAGGCGGCGGCCCGGTCGCGATCCTGAGCGACGGGAAAACCTATCTTGTCGTCGGCGATCACAAACCGATGAACGATCAGCTCGCCGAATACGCGGGCAAAACGATCACACTTAAAGGCAAGCTCGCGAGTAACGGCGGAATTCCCGTGCTGGAGAACGCCGAGATCGTAAAGAAGTAGCGATTACGTTTTTCTGAGCGCGGAAATTTCGCGCAGCATCCGGACACTGTCGCGAAGGAAACTGACCTTGCTTCCTTCGTTATGGTTCCAACGCACGGGAATTTCCTTCATCCGCAGACCGGCCCGGCGCGCGAGATAAAGCAGCTCGACGTCGAAGCCGAAGCCGTCGGTTTTTGCCGCTTGCAGGATTGGGCGAAAAACGTCGAGGCGAAACGCTTTGAAACCGCATTGCGTGTCCCAAAACGGAAGGCCGGTGGCGAACCGGACGATGAGATTGAAAACGCGGCCGCCTTGTTCGCGCCGCCACGGTTGACGATGTCCGATCAGGCTCCGATCCAGCGCGCGCGAACCAAAGGCGACATCGAGTTCGCCGGCGGCGATGGGCTCGATCAACTTCGGAGCTTCCTCGATTGGCGTCGACAAATCCGCATCGGAAAATAATCCAATCGATTTCGTCGCCGCGAGTAAACCTTCGCGCACCGCCGCGCCTTTCCCGCGATTCGGGAAATGTTCCAACAAACGCGTGGCGACGGAACTCCCTTCGGCAAATACTTCGCGGACGACTTCCGAAGTCGCGTCGGTGGAACCGTCGTTGACGACGATCAGTTCGCTGCCCGGACTCGTCGTTTCCAAATAGCAAAGCGATTCGCGCAATGTCTTGCCGATTCGATCCGCCTCATTGAACGCGGGAATAACGAGAGAAAATTCCGGCAGCATTGTCCGGCAGTTGTAAAGGGCATCGCTCTACTTGTAAATCGCGACCGAACTGTTGCCGTCGACATCGACATGAGCGCGGTACATGCCGGTCGTGTTAAACGGCAACGCGATATTTCCTTCGCGGTCGATTGCAATCAATCCGCCGGTCCCGCCAAGTTTGCCGACTTTGTCGATCACGGCGCGAGCTGCGGCTTCGAGATTCAGCCCGCCGTATTCCATTAACGCCGACACATCGTAGCCGGCGACTGCGCGCATGAAAAATTCGCCGTCACCGGTCGCGGAAACGGC
>DATILK010000261.1:0-1900 GCA_035476555.1 Chthoniobacterales bacterium
TTTCAGTCCGTAAGGAAAGGGATCGTCGCCCAAAATAGACCGGGTCATCGCGAGATATTCCGGAGCGAATTGGAGAGCCTCCGGGATACGCTCCAAAAGAGTTTTCGCCATTTGTTCTTTGGCCGCGCTGAAAGCCTCGAACAATTTCACGGCGATCCCCGCTTGCTCGCGGTAGACGTCGCCGCGGATGATGTAGGTGTGGTTGACGGGGACAAAGCCGTGGGCGGCGACGAAGCGCTTGGCTTCGCCGATCTCATCGGGAAACAACGGTTGGACTTTGGACCAATCACCTGAGCCGCGAATGTGCGTCGAGCGGTCGATGACGTTGACGGCTCGCGAGAGATGGCTGGCGATCGGCGCGACGTCGATTTCATGATTGACGAGCATGGTGGCCATGCTCTTGTCCGGTGGTATGCGGTGAAATGAAATGCCGGGCGGTGGCGTGAAACCGGTGGCGCCGCCGTGGCTCAATTCGTCGGTACGTTCCATATACCAGTGGACTTTGTATTGCGATACGCCGAAGTCGTGCTCCAAAACGCCGCGCGCCCAGAGCGCCGCGGTTTGCTGATATTCGCCGACGCCGATGCGCTTGCCGTTCAGATCGCCGGGTTCCTTGATGCCGGAGTCGACGTGATAGGACTGCTCGGCGTGGAAGAAACGCCGGCTCGGAAAAACCGGCAAAGCGATCATGTCGGCACCGCGCGAACGCGCGATCAAGAAGGACGACATGGACATTTCCGCGACTTGAAATTCCTGAAACTTGAGCTGGCGCCAAAAGGTTTCCGACGGGTGCGAATAGGTCGGGATGATTTCAATCCCGTCGGCTTTGACCGTTCCGTTCATGAGCGGCTCGACGCGCTCATTGAAATTGGAGACGAAGCTCAAAGTTAAATCGGCCATCCTGGTTTCCTGTATGTCGCGCGGACTGATTGGGTTACAAGCCGAGAGTTTGCTCGGCAAAAAGTTCCTCGGCTTTCATCTGGCGCGGCGTTAATCCTTGCTCGTGCGAATAACCGGTGATGGTATCGAGCATGGCCTGATTGGCCTTCACGCCATAGGGAAACGGATCGTCTCCGATCATTTCGCGCGTCATCGATAAATAATCGGCTCCGAAGAAAAGCGCGCTAGGAATCTGCTCCAGCAGTTTCTCTTTCGCGACGGCTTTGGCTTTGACGAACCCGGCGTAAAGGTTAAACGCCACCCAGGGATATTTTTTGTAGATATCGCCGCGAATAATATAAGCGTGATTGACCGGCAGAAAGCCGTGTTGTCTGTGGAAACGCGTTCCCTCGGCCATGCGGTCGGGAAACAGCGGTCGTATTTTGCTCCAATCGTTTTTGCCGACGATGCGGCTCGAACGATCGAGCGTGTTCGCCTGGAGAACAAACGGGCTTGCGACATGGGCGAGGTCCAGTTCGTTGTCGATCAAAGTCGAAACCAGACTCTTGTTCGGCGCGATGCGGTTGAACGAGATGCCTGCCGGCGGCTTAAACCCGGTCGCGCTGCCGTGGCTCATCTCTTCGCTGCGTTCCATGTACCAATGAATCTTATATTGCGACACACCGAAGTCGTGTTCCAAGATGCCGCGAATCCAGAGCGCCGCGGTTTGCTGATACTCGGCGACGCCGAGTTTTTTGCCGGCAAGGTCTTCCGGCTTCGTGATGCCGGAGTCTGTGTTGTAGGACAGTTCGGTTTGAAATAATCGGCGGCTCGGAAACACCGGCAGGGCGACCATGTCCGCCCCCTGGGATTTGGCGATGAGAAAAGACGACATCGACATTTCCGCCACTTCGAATTCGCCGAATTTTAGCTGGCGCCAAAACGTTTCGGCCGGGTGCGAGTAGGTCGGGATTAATTCTATTCCTTCCGCCTTGATCGTTCCGTTCATTAGCGGCTCGAC
>DATILK010000262.1:0-11280 GCA_035476555.1 Chthoniobacterales bacterium
CGATGCCGACTACGCTCAGCTTGGCGACTCCGCCCTTGGTGATGAGCCCGGCGGCTTTCACTTCTTTCACCAGCGGCGTCAACAATTCCGTCGCGGCCGGCAGATCGTTTTCGTGGATCGTGAACGAAACGTCGGTCGTGCCGTGCTCGGAAACGCTTTGCACGATCATGTCGACGCTGATGTTGCCGGCGGCGATCGTGGAAAAAATCAGGGCCGCGATTCCGGGTTTGTCGCTCACGTCGTCGATCGTGACCTTCGCCTGATTGCGCTCCAGGCTAATTCCGCGAATGACGACGTCCTCCATGTTCGCGGTCTCTTCCTTCGCTATCGTTCCGGGCGCGCTCTTGAGGCTCGAGCGCACTTCAAATTCGACTCCGAATTTTTTCGCGAACTCAACGGCGCGCGATTGCATGACCTTTGAACCGGACCCAGCCATCTCGAGCAATTCGTCGTAGGAAACTTCGTCGAGCTTTCTCGCATCGGACACGACGCGCGGGTCGCAGGTAAAGACGCCGTCGACATCCGTGAAAATCTGGCAGGCATCGGCCTCGAGTGCGCCGGCCAGCGCGATCGCGGTCAAATCCGAGCCGCCGCGGCCGAGCGTTGTCGTTTCGCCATCGGCGTTTTGTCCCTGGAAACCAGCGACGATGACAATGTAATCCTCGGCCAGCAAAGCGTGGATTTGACGCGGCGTGATGTTCGCGATCTTGGCGCGGGTGTGGGCGCGATCGGTCAGGATGCCGGCTTCAGCGCCCGTGAGCGAAATAGCTTTGCCGCCGAGCGCGTCGATCGCCATGGCCACGAGCGCGATCGCTGCCTGCTCACCGGTCGCGAGCAACAAATCCATCTCGCGCTCCTCCGGTCGCGCCGAAGTTTCGGTAGCGAGCTTGATGAGATTGTCGGTCACGCCCGCCATTGCCGAAATGACGGCAACGACGCGACAGCCTTCCTTCTGCGTTTCCAGAATTTTGCGCGCGACGTTTCGGATGCGCTCGGGCGAACCGACAGAGGTGCCGCCGTATTTTTGGACGATCAGGCGCATGACGCGGCTGGCGCGAACTGGTGGCGAAGAATCACGGCGGATGGTTTCGCTTATGTGAGGCGGCTGTCAACTCAGCTAAAATCAATCGCGCGCAAAACCGCCTGTTCGTTCGCGGCGACGGTTTTCAAATTGGCTGAGCTCGGCGCGATGACGTCGGGATCTTTCAGACCATGGCCGGTGACGGTGCAGACGATCCGGCTCCCTTCTCGAATTTGCGCGAACGAATACACGGGCCCGCGCCCGACGTCGCAACATTTTATCAGGCCGGCGATCGGCGCAGCGCTGGCCGGTTCGACGAAAATTCCTTCGTTGGTCGCGAGCCAGCGTTGTGCGTCGAGAATTTCCTTGTCGGTCACGATGTCGACGGCGCCTTTCGAATCGGTGACGGCCTGCTTGGCTGCTTTCCAACTGGCGGGATTCCCGATGCGGATGGCGGACGCCATCGTCTCCGGATTTTCGACGACGCGTCCGAGAAAAATCGGCGCGGCGCCCGCGGCTTGGAAACCGATCATTGCCGGCAGGGTCGTCGATTTCCCCACGCGCTGATACTCGCGATAACCGGCCCAGCAGGCCGTGAGATTTCCGGCGTTGCCGAGCGGAAGCAAATGAATGTCGGGCGCGCCACCGAGATCGTCGACGATCTCAAACGCCGCCGTCATCTGGCCGGCGATTCGATCGGGGTTGATAGAATTCACAATCGCGAAATCGTCGCGTTGTCCGAGTATCCGGACGATCGCGAGCGCGTCGTCGAAATTTCCATCGATCGCAATGACTTTCGCGCCGTAGGCAAACGCCTGGACCAATTTGCCCCTCGCAATTTTCCCCGCGGGCAGAACTACGACACAGCGCATTCCCGCGCGCGCGGCGTAGGCAGCGGCGGAAGCCGAGGTGTTTCCGGTCGAAGCGCAGATCAGTGCGGCCGCGCCTCGCTCCGACGCTTTCGACACCGCCACCGTCATCCCGCGATCTTTGAACGAGCACGTTGGATTCAGTCCCTCGTACTTCAGAAAGACCTCGCAATCGCGCCCGACGATGGCGCTAAGGCGCGGTGAAAAAATCAGCGGCGTTCCGCCTTCGCCTAACGATACGATGGGCGTCGAGTCCGTGACGGGAAGAAATTCGCGATAGTGCTCAATCACTCCCCTGCCCCGCGGCTTAATTTCTTTCACGCGCTAACTTTAATTGTAGCGACGGCGCTACACAACGCGCTCCTTGTTTTATGGCCCGTTTCGATAAACCGTCTCCGGTTCCGACAATGCCCGCGCTTACTAAAGAAGATAAACTTCGTTTGCTCACGATCCTGCTCGAGAGCCGGCACGGCGATTTGCGCGAGCAAAATCTCAATCGCCAGGGCAAAGGACACTTCCACGTTTCGGGGATGGGACACGAAGGACTCGCGGCGCTCGGCGTGGCAATGATCGAGGGCGATTACGTTGTTCCATATTACCGCGACCGCGCGCTGGTTCTTGGCCGCGGCGTTGCGTCGCGCGAGCTGGCGCTGGATTATTTCGCGAAACGAAAAGGGCAAAGCCACGGGCGCCAGATGCCGTCGCATTACAGTTATGCGTCGCGTGGTATTTGGAGCGTGCCGACGCCGACCGGCTCGCAGCTTCTTCCGGGTTGCGGCATCGCCTGGGGAATTCGGCTCGACGAAAAACCGAACGTGGTCGTCACGACGATCGGCGATGCGGCGACGCGGCAGGGCGATTTCTTCGAAGCGATCTGTTTCGCGAAAGAGCGGAAGTTGCCGGTGCTCTTTGTGGTGGAAGACAACAAGTACGGAATCAGTAGCCCGACGCAGAAAATCAATCCGCTCGCGATCGACGTTCTTCAGCCTAACGACTGGAAGCAAATCGACGGCAGCGATGTTCAGCGGATTTACGACGAAGGCGTGACGGCCTTCGAATTGATGCGTGCCGGCGGCGGTCCCGTGTTTTTCTGGGTGAACATGGAACGGCTCTCGAGCCACACCAGTTCCGACGATCACAAACTTTATCGCACCGCCGAAGAATTGGCGGCGGGCGAGAAACTCGATCCGCTCAAGTGTTGGAGCGAGACGCTGATCAAGGAAGGCGTGATCAGCGCCGAGGATCACGCGAAGCTCGATCAGGAGATCAAGGAACGGATCCGGAACGAATTCGCCGACGCCGAACGCGCGGAAGATCCGTCGGCGGACGAATTGCTTTTGGAAGTGAAGGCGGACGCGCCGCAGTTGGACGACGAAGTTTTGCCGCCGGGGAAATACCGAATCGGCGACACGATCAACAAGACGTTGCGGCTCGGGCTCGAGGAGAGCAGCGATCGAATCATCTTCGGCGAAGACGTCGAGGATCCGAAAGGCGGGGTGTTTCGGCTAACGCAAAAACTGTCGACGGAATTTCCGAAACAGGTTTACAACTCGCCGCTCGCGGAATCGACGATTCTCGGCGTCGCCTGCGGGCTGGCGTCCTACGGGAAGCGGCCGGTGTTCGAACTGCAGTTCATCGATTTCATCGGGCCGGCGATGAACCAACTGGTCACGAATCTGTCGACGTTACGCTGGCGCTCGTTCGGAAGCTGGAAGTGTCCAGTCGTGATTTACGCACCGTACGGCGCGTACTTGCCGGGTGGAAGTTTGTGGCACAGCCAGGCGAACGAAGCGGTGCTTGCGCATTATCCGGGAATCAACGTCGCCATTCCGAGCACGCCGGAGGATGCGGCGGGATTGATGTGGACCGCGATGCACTGCGAAGATCCGACGTTCGTGCTCGTCCCGAAACATTTGCTTTGGGCCGAGCACGAATCGACGGAGCCGGTGCGCGCGGTGCCGCTCGGCGTGGCGCGAAAACGCCGAAGCGGTTCCGACGTCACGCTGGTCGCATGGGGCAACACGATCGAAAAATCGCTCGAGGCGCTCGCGGAAATCGGCGACGAGATCAGCGTCGATCTGCTGGATCTGCGCTCGATTGTGCCATGGGATCGGGACGCGGTTGAAGAATCGGTCGCACGAACGGGTCGCCTCGTTGTCGTGCAGGAAGACAGCGAGAATTGCAGCGTCGGCCAGATGATTGTGTCCCATCTGTCGGGTCAGACGGAAATTTGGAACGAGCTGCTCGCGCCGCCCATCCTGGTGAGTAAGCCGAACGTGATGATTGGTTACAATCCGATTTATGAATATGCCGCGTTGCCCGACGTGAAACGGATCGTGGCTGCATTGCGGCGGGCAATGTCGATGGAGACGGCACGCCCTCGTGCCGTTGTGCCTGCAGACAGCGCCCAAACTCACCGGCCAGAGGGCAGGCCGGCTCCAAAGAAGGAACCTGCTCGCATGGCAAATACACAGAAGATTGTTGTTCCCATCATGGGCGAAGGCATTCGCAACGCGAAGGTCGTGACGTTGCTGAAAAAACCGGGCGACAAAATCGCGCTCGACGATCCGCTCTGCGAAGTGGAGACGGACAAAGCCGTCTATCCGATTGAATCTTCGTTTGCCGGCACGATGGGCGAATGGAAAACGGAAGTGGGCGCGACGGTCGATATCGGGCAGGAACTGGGGACGATTCTGACGGAAGGCGCGGATCAGGTTGAAACGTCCGCCGCGCGGAATGGCGATTCGGATTCTTCGAGCGCGGCGGAGCAGCCGACGCGACCGCCTGTTCAGAAAGCGAAGAGTGCGGAGATCGAGCCGGCGCTTTCGCCGACCATCATTCGCAAGCTCGGCCGGGTAGTTCCCGTGAATCTGCAAATCGATGCGCGATGGGACGCGATTCGTTCGGCGCGCGAGAAGGCGAAGAAGGACGAAGGCGAGAACGCGGCGTCACCCTCGTTGATGGTCGCGTGGGCGGTGGTGCGCGCGATGGAAAAACATGCGCCATTTCGGCGGATCATTCTGGAAGACGACCGCATCGTGGAGCACGACGATTTCGATCTCGGCATCGCCGTGGCGCTGGAGGACGACCGATTGGCAACCGCCGTCGTGACGCACGCGAGCAAACGCGATTGGCCGGATTTTGCGAAACGTTACAACGAAACGGTGGCGGAAACACGGACTGGCCGCGTTGACGCGATGAATGCGCCGGTGGTGATCAGCAGTCTCGGGGCGTTCGGCGTTCGCGCCGCCGTGCCGATGGTTGTGCCGCCGTCAATCGCGACGCTGTTCGTGGGCTCGGCCCATTACGAAACGATCGGTAACAGTAAGAAAAGCGAGCTGGTGGAAGTGATCACGCTGTCCCTGACCTTCGATCACCGAGTCGTGAACGGCGCCGGCGCGGCGAACTTCGTCCGCGATGTGAAGAACGAGATCGAGCATTTCGGGATCCCCGCGCTTAAGCACTAGCGTTCGGGACAATCCGGCGGCGCGCTTTTGTATTGATCGCGCCGCCCGGTTCGCGGTATCAACGTTTCTCGAGACCGGCAAGGCCCGACCTTACAGATCTTCACCCTAACACCTAACGAAAGGTTCACCCATGCCCACCTCCTCGACCAACGTGGTTCCCATCGGACCAAAAGTCTGCAAACCGTTTCTTCTCGACGTGATGGTGTTCAGTCCGGAATCGGGTTACAAATTTCATGTTAGCGTCGAGCGGGACTGCACCCCGACGGCGGACGCGATTTGGAAACTGGTCTTCGATCTTTACCAAGTCGTGACCGGCCAACCCGATGTCGAACTGGTCCACGTCTCATTCATTTCCGGCACTCCGGTGGAAGATCAGGCGATTCAAAATATGGCGGCGCAGGGAGTCAACTCGGACCAGGCCGACAAATTGATCAACAACGTTTATCCGGCTACGAAAGCCGTGGCGGGTAACACGAATCCTTCGCCCGAGCAAAAGCAGGCCATCCACGAAGCGATGAGCAGCGTCGTAAATCTCGATGTCTGAAACTGGTCGTTAGGCCAACGACGTCGCTTGTGAAAAAGACGTTTCCGTTTCCGGCGTGGGACGGAATCGCCAAGGCGTTGTGCGGGCTTGCCCTGATTTCTTGCGGACTGTCGTGGGCGGCGGCTCAGGATGCGGCGCCCCTCGAGCTGAGCTTTGGCCCCACTCCGCCAAAAAACGCGGCGCAGAAAAATGATGAAGCAACGGTTGCGGTGGCTCGTCGACACGGCGTTGCGGACTTGCGTGTTCGCTACGTCAAAATTGAAGCGCGCTGGGCCGGCCAGATCAAATTACCGCTGGCTCCCGGCGACCGACTCACAAACGAGAAATTATCCCAGAGCCTGAACGCCCTGCGGGCCGCGATCACCGCGCCATCAAATCTCGACCTTGGATTGAAATCGAAAGGCGAAGTGGGCGTGCTTTACATCTACGTCGATTACGATACCTCGGCCGCCGACGGAACGGTCGGGGTGATTTTTCGCCCTTACTACGTCGATATCGCGCTCGTCGAGATCGGGAAAAACGTCCTGCCGATCCCGCGCTCGCCCTGGGCCACGTTTTATCAAAACGTGCCCGAGGCGTTGCGGGCGTTCAATCCCACGGTCGGTCTTTCCTACGACCGCCAGTTTGGATCGGCGATTACCGCCAGTTTCGGCGGAGATCCGCTGTCGCTCTTTTCCAAGTCCGATTCGTTAGGCGTGACTCGGCAAATGGACCTGCATGGCGATGGTGCGAAATCGTTGGAGAACGATTTCTATCGCGCGAGCGGCGGCGTGAGTTTCGCGATTCAAGAGACGAATTCATTTCTCGAAGAGCTTACCTTCTCGGCAGACTTCGATGGGACCCGGGAACCACTCGGCACCGGCGAACACTCGCGTGAGGCGGGAATTGCTGCGCTCGGCTTGAAAACTAAAGTAGGACCGAACACGCGGCTCTATCTCAGCGCCGGATACCGGCACAGCAGCGACCGTCTTCTCGACGGTGACACTGCCATCGAGACCAACACGAGCACGGACGGACAAACGGGCCGTCTTCTTTTCGACACGATCCCGCCCGGGATCGAGGGCTTTCTTCGCGGCGCGATTTGGGAGGAAGCGGCATGGTTAAACGGCGACGCCTATCAGCGCGTCGTTCTTCGCGTCGGCTACGAAAAAGAGATTCCGATTGCGCCGAATCAAACCGTCGGAGTGGAAATCATCGCCGGCGGTGGAAAGACATTCGGTGACGTGCCGGCGTACGCGCGGTTTTTCGGCGGCAACGCGCCTGGGCAGTTTCTCTACGATAACGCCACCTCGACCGGTCTGATGACGATGCCGTCCGGGCCAATCATTCGCAGCCTGGGAGAAAACGAAGCGCACCTGCGGAACGGGCGGAACACTTTCGGCGGCGAAACTTTTTGGCATGTGAACATCAATGCCACGATCCCAATTCCACCGTGGTCGATGCCGCTCATTCCAAATGTTGCCACCGACATTCCGGACATCGATGGCAACCCGCTTACGATCAAAACGCTCATGCGCCGGCAAATCGACGTGACGGGGCCGAGCATGCTGGCTGCCGTCTTGCAGGAGCAAGGGATGAGTGCGCAAGAGGCAAACCACCGCGCGAAACAAATTCTCCAGGAGGTCGCCCCGGCGACACACTTCATCATCGACGAAGCGAATCTGTTTTCGATCAAGCCGCTTCTCATGTTCGACGCCGCCGGCTTATCCGGTTCGCACGGCGAAGACGAAACGTGGCTTGCGGCGGGCGGCGGAATTCAACTCACGATCGTGACCGCGAAATTCGAAGCTGGCTACATGCACACTCTTTCCGGTCCGACTTTTGGCGACCGAGGAAACGCTTTTGTCCGGCTCATGTTTCAGAATTTGTTCTGAGTTTACTTCGCGCGCTGGATATACGCGTTGACCTGTTCCTCGAGAATCTCCAGCGGCAGCGCGCCATTCTTCAGGACGACGTCGTGGAATTGCCGCTGATCGAACTTCGTCCCCAATTCTGTCTGCGCGCGTTTCCGTAATTCCTGGATCTTGAGCATGCCCACTTTGTAGGCGCAGGCCTGGCCGGGATTGACAATGTAACGCTCGATCTCCGCCGTCACTTCTTTTTCGCCCATGCTGGTTTTGTCGCGCATGTAAGTGATCGCCTGCCCGCGCGTCCAGTGTTTCGCGTGAATGCCGGTATCGACGACGAGACGCACCGCGCGGAAAAGTTCGGCCTGGAGCCGGCCGAGATCGCCAAACGGATTGCCTTCGTACCAGCCGGCATCTTTGGCGAGCCACTCGGTGTAAAGCGCCCATCCTTCCTGATAGGCGGTGAAGGGAATCAACTTGCGGAATTGCGGAAGGCCTTTGAGTTCCTGCGCAGTCGCGATCTGCCAATGATGACCCGGCACGCCTTCGTGATACGCGAGCGTGGGCATGCTCCATTTCGGAATCTCCGTCATGTCGCGCAGGTTCGCGTAGAAAACGCCGGGGCGCGTGCCGTCGAGCGACCCACCATTATAATAAGCACCCGCCGCCGTCGCTTCCTTGAAAATCGGGACGCGTTGCACTTCAATTTTCGCTTTCGGAGCCGTCGCGAAGATGAGCCGGCAACGTTCGATCGCGTCGTTGATCAGGCGCGTGTATTCGGCCAGCGCGTCGGCGCGGCCTTTGTCGTCATTCGAAAACTGGAACTGCGGATCTTTGCGCAACGCTTCCATCGCTTCCGCGACTGGCCGGCCCGCAAAACCGTTCGCGTCGAGGAGGGCGCTCATTTCGCCTTCGATCCGCGCCACTTCCCGCAAGCCGAGATCGTGAACTTCGTCCGGCTTCAGCGTGGTCGTTGTGTTGCGACGAAGCGCGTAAGCGTAATAGGCATCGCCGTCCGGTAATTTCCAAACGCCGTCATCCGTGGTCGTCTTCGGCAGGATCGCGGTGAAGTAATCGATGAGCTTGTGATACGCGGGATAAACGTCATCCGTCATCTCCGTCTCGATTTTTTTCTGGAACGCTGCCCGCTGTTCGTCCGTCATCCCGTTGATTTTTGCCGCGCGCGTCTTGAACGATGTCGCCAGGATATTTTCCGACGCCGGTTGCGCGACGAAATTGTTCATCTCCGCGAGGACCTTCTCGACCACGAAGCGCGGCGGCAGGATTCCCTTTTGTTCGCGCACCTTCAGGCTCGCGATCAACTGATCGAACTTCGTGCCGACTGCCATGAGGCGCTGCCGGTAGTACTCGCAATCGCGCGGCGCCAGAAGCCGGTGCGTGTTCGCCATGAAGGACGGGAATTCGTTCTGCACGCCGAAGAGTTGGTTCACCGGGTAGTTGTGCCACTGGTATTTTTCGCCCTCGATTTCCCGCGTCAGGTACCATTCGAGAATCTCGGTGGAGAGTTTCTGCGACGCAGTCTGTTTCTCGAGCGGATAAGCGTGCAGATCCTCGAGATCCTTCTTCGCGCGATCGAAAAACTTCTGCTGATGCGCGGGCGACGCGTCACCCAGCTTCGCGTTATGCCCGGTGATCCCGAAGCGCTCCACCAGGCCGATGGAAGACAACAGCTCCGGCTCGTCGAACAGAATCTGCGCGAAGATTTTCTCGTAGAAAAGATTAAGGCTCCAGGGCCGAAACCAGATGAGATTGATGAGAAAGATCGCCAGGACGACAACGAGCAGCCCCACGATTCGCAGCGTCCATTTCAAGATGCGTCTGAACATGTGCCGAGTGTTGTCTCCCCAGCCCGGTCGCGGTCAATCCTTTCCTTAACGTAGTTTTCCCGGCACCATTCGTCAGGCTTGGAACGCCCGATGCTTTAGCGAAAGCATGCGCCTCCTCTCCCAGCAAACGCCGCCACCCCGGCTTCTCAATACCGTCGTGCCCGAGGTGCACGAAAAAACGCCCGAACGCATCGGCATGCGGTCCCGAATCAGAGGCGTATCGCTGTTCGCCGGCAATGGTCGCGCGATTTTCCTGGGAATCGCGTTAGGCGCCGCCCTGCTTTGCACGGTCGGCGTTCTCTACGCGCGCCATCTGGCGGCCCGCCGACACGCGGAGGAAGAACGCCAGCTGCTTGCCGTTTCCACCCAGAGCATTTCGCCGCCGCAACCGATCGTCATCAATATCAGCGCCGACCTTATTCACGTCACCGCGATTTCGCTCGGGCATCCGCGGCTGGCCATTATCAATGGCCAACAGTTAGGCGAAGGCGAACAGATCACGATCCACACTCCAGCGGCCAGTATCGCCGTGACTTTGCGTGTCCTGAAAATTTCGGACGGCCGGATCGATTTGAGCGACGGAACGCAGACCATCAGCGCGCGGCTGGAAATGCCGTCGATCGTTCACCCGAAGCTGTGACGGGAAAAATTTTTCGCGACCACCGCAACTTCTGGGGCGACGCCGGGTTTCCTCTACCAACAAGGCGCTCGTGAAAACGGGCGCCGGGAAAAAAGGAAAAGAAAGCAAAGAATGAAATCAAGATTGATCACTATAAGCGCCGCGTGCGTTGCCCTGTTCGTTACCGTCTCGATCGGGCTAGCGCAGGACCCTGCGGCGAAAAATGACCGGCCTAATCGCTGGCAGCAAAAGCGGGGCAATCCCGTCGAGCATTTGACCAAGGCGCTGGACCTCACGCCCGACCAGCAGGCAAAGGTAAAAGCCATCTTTGAACAGGCGAAGCCGCAGATTCAGGCCGCTCGCGAGGAAGGGAAACAGAAGGCGCAGGCAATCCGTGAAAACATCCGGTCGCAGATTCGCCCGATTCTGACGCCGGCCCAGCAAACGAAATGGGACGCGATGCAGAAAGCGCGCGAGGACATGCGTAAAGCCCGCGAGGAAATGCGCGACGCGCTCAAGAGCCAGTAACAACAGATTGGGTTGACGGAACAAGGCGGCGGTGATCGAAAGGTCGCCGCCGCTCTGCTTTTGGCCGGGACGCCGCTCGCCGGTCGTTAGGCGGCCGCGATCTGTGCGGAGGGCGGATGATCTTTGAATGCGCGCAAGAACGATTGGCCGGCCTCTGTCACTCGTTTGATGACGGCGAATGTTTCCAAACCGTAAACCGTGCCGGAGGACTCAATCAGCCCGGCCTCCGTCATCATTTCGACCTCACGCGCCAGCCGCTCGCCATCGAGGGCATCGCGGTCGGCGTGATCCGCAACCTGCACGCGCGCGCATGAAGGCCACGGTCGCCGAGCTCACCAAGCTGCCGGGCGTCTGGCGCGGCGGGGAATTGGAGAAGGCCGGCCATGCCGTGGTTTCCACCGGGCATGCGGCGCTCGATCGCGAGCTGCCCGGCGGCGGCTGGCCTACCGGCACCTTGTCGGAGGTGCTGCACGATGGCATCGGCATCGGGGAGATCGGCTTTCTCGCGCAAGCGATCGCTCGCGCGAGCGAGGGCGAT
>DATILK010000263.1:0-11339 GCA_035476555.1 Chthoniobacterales bacterium
CACCGTCACATTTGGCGAACACAATCGCCGCGCCTTCATCCGCAGCTCGCCCGTCGTGCTGCCCGCCGAAGAAGATTGGATGAAGCTCGTCTTGGTCGAGGGACTGCGGACCGCGCAAGGCGGCGCGCCGTTGCACGAGGCGATCGAGCAAAAAACGCAGATTCCGTCGAAGGCGACGGCGTTTCAGATCAAATCGATCGACAGCAGCATTGTCCGGAACAAGGAAGGCGAGCCGGAACAGATCCTGAATGTCGAAACCACGAGCGACATCGCGACGCCGGAATTGGCGAAGGCGCTCCACATTTATCTCTTGCCGAAACGCGACGCGAAGAAAACGGACGCGTCGGAAGAAGAGTCGAGTGACGACCGCGCGACGGAGGAAAACGCAACTGAATCCAGCGAGGACAGCCCATCGAAAGAGACTGCCAAGACCGAGGAAGAAAGTGGCAGCGATGAAGACGAAAACACGACAGCGGACAATTCTCCCGAGACAAAATGGGCGAACGCCGATGAAATCACGGACGAGATTCTGGAACAGGCGACGGTGGTCAAGTTCACCGCAATTCCAACCGAGAAGGAATTCGCGCACGATCACCACTTCAAATTTCGGCTCGAAGGCGACGGACAACTTTATGTCCGTGTCGACAAAGGCCTGAAGGCGCGCAGCGGTTACGATCTCGCCGAGAATCACGCGAACATCGTCGAGCCGGCCGAATTACCACAGGAAATTGAAATCCAGGGTGACGGCGGACTTCTCGCGCTGGGCGGCGAACGCAAGTTGTCGATCCGGTCGCGCGGCGTTCCCGTGATCAAATTCGAGATCGACCGCGTCCTCTCGACCCAGATCAATCATCTCGTCAGCCAGACCGAAGGCGAATTCCAGGCGCCGGAATTCAAGAACGCGTCCTTCGACCAGGACAACATTTCGCGGATCGCGCGCGAGGACCAGACGATCGCCCTCCAAAACAAATGGAAGGCGAATTATTCCGCGTTCGATTTCGCGAAATATCTGCAAAAGCCGGCTGATGGCGGCAGCGAGCGCGGGCTGTTCTTCGTCACGGCGCGCGGCTGGGACCCAGTCGCGAAGAAGTTCATCAAGAACGTCAAGACGACGCGGTTCATTTTGGTCACCGATCTCGGGTTGCTCGTGAAGAAAAACGCCGATCAGACGAGCGACGTGTTCGTTGTCTCGGTAAAGACTGGTCAGCCACTCGCGAATGTCACGGTTGACATCCTCGGCCGAAACGGAATCGCCGTGCAAAGCGCGAAAACGTCGCCCGACGGCCGCGTGACGTTTACCTCTGTCGAGAAAAACGAGCACGAACGGAAAGCGGTCGTGTATGTCGCGCACCTTGGCGACGACATCAGTTTCATTCCCTATTCGCGCGACGATCGGATGCTGAACTTCTCGCGGTTCGACATCGACGGCGTGAACAAGGTCCTGGCCGAAGACCTGGACGCGTTCGTGTTCACGGAGCGCGGCGTTTACCGACCGGGCGACGAGATGCACATCGCGTTTGTCATCAAGCAACGGAATTGGCTCGGAAAGCTCGCGGGGTTGCCGATCGAAACGGAAGTGATCGATGCGCGCGCCCTGAAAGTGCAAACCAAGAAAATGGCATTGCCGCCGAGCGGATTCGCAGAGGTCACCTACAAGACCGCTTACGAATCACCCGCCGGCGAGTATTCCATCAACGTCTACCTGGTGAAAAACAACCAGCGCTCGACGCTGCTCGGCTCGACCACGGTAAACGTGAAGGAATTTCTTCCGGACCGGATGAAGATCGAGACCCGGCTCTCGAAGACGTCGCCGCGCGGCTGGGTCGATCCGCGGGACATGAAAGCGTCGATCGCCCTGGCGAATCTCTACGGCACGCCGGCGAGCGACCGGAAAATCAAGAGTCGCGTGGAACTTTCGCCAGCATCGTTCTCGTTCACGGAATTCAACGACTACAGCTTCTACGATCCGCTCCTCGACGTGAAGAAGGACCGCAATTCAGAGACGGTCGATCTCGGTGAAACGAACACAGACGCGGACGGCAAGACGGAGTTGGATCTGCAACTCGACCGCTTCGCCGACGCGACTTACTCGATGCGCTTCTACGCGGAAGGGTTTGAAGGCGAAGGCGGCCGCAGCATTACGGGGCAGGCGTCAGCGCTCGTGTCGTCGCTGCCTTACGTCGTCGGTTACAAGAGCGACGGCGATTTGAATTACATCAACGCCACCACGCCGCGCGCGGTCGATCTAATCGCGATCGACTCGAAATTGAACAAGATCGCGCTCGAGAACCTGACCGTGAATGTGATCGCGCAGGAATACGTTTCGGTCGTCACGAAAAAGGAGAACGGCAGTTACGCCTACGAATCGGTTTTGAAAGAACGCGTCGCGAAAACAGAAAAGCTCGCGATCAGCGCCGACGGTTCGCGTTACCAGCTTCCGACGGAAGAGCCCGGCGACTACGTCGTCGAGCTGCGAGACAAAGACGATCGCAAAGTCAGCAGGGTCCGGTTCTCCGTGGTCGGCCGTGGAATCGTGAAGCGCGCGCTCGACAAGAATTCCGAGCTGCAGGTGAAACTCTCGAAGCCGCAATACAACACCGGCGAAGAGATCGAGATCAGCATCACCGCGCCGTACGCGGGCAGCGGCTTGATCACAATCGAGCGCGACAAAGTCTACGCGCAGCTTTGGTTCAAAACTGACGCCGCGAGCTCCGTCCAAAAAATCAAGGTGCCGGATGGATTCGAAGGCAGCGGCTACATCAACGTTGCGCTGATTCGCGCGCTCAATTCGAAGGAAATTCTCACGAGCCCGCTGAGCTACGGCGTCGTGCCCTTCACGGCGAACATCGAGAAACGCCGCTTGAAAGTGGAACTCGATACACCGGCGATCGCGAAACCCGGCGAACCGCTCCACATCAAATACAAAACCGATCGGCCCTCGAAGATCGCAGTGTTCGCGGTCGACCAGGGCATTCTTCAGGTAAGCGATTACAAGCTGCCGGACCCGCTCGCGTTCTTCTTCCGCAAATGCGCGCTCGGCGTCGAGACCGCGCAGATCGTCGACTTGATCATGCCTGAGTTCTCGATCCTCCGTTCGCTCTCGGCGTTCGGCGGCGATGGGGATAATCCGAAGCAGCTCAATCCATTCAAACGCGTGACGGAAAAGCCGGTCGTCTTCTGGTCGGGAATCATCGACGCCGATCCGACGCAGCGCGAAGTGGTTTATGACGTCCCCGATTATTTCGCGGGAACGTTGACCGTGATGGCTGTGGCCGTGGCCGATGACGCCACCGGCGCGGCGGAGAAAAATCCGCTGGTGCGCGGGCCGTTTGTGATCACTCCGAGCGTGCCGACGCTCGCGGCGCCTGGTGACGAATTCGAAGTCGGCGTGACGGTTGCAAACAATGTCGAAGGTTCCGGCGAAAACGCGGACGTGCAGATTCGCGCGGAAGCTTCCGAGCATCTCCAAATCGTGAAAGCTGCGTCGCAAACGCTGCGCGTCGCGGAAGGCCACGAGCAAACGACGACGTTCTCCGTCAAGGTGAACGACAAGCTCGGTTCGGGAACGATCACGTTCATCGCGAGCAACGGCGGCAAGGAATCGCGGCTTCGTTCGACGCTGAGCGTGCGTCCGCCGACCACGTTCATGACGCAGGTTCGGAGCAGCAACTTCACGAAAAACAGCGTCGACGTTCCGATCACGCGCGAGATGTATCCTGAATTCAGGAAGCTGACAGCGGCCGTCTCGGCACTGCCGCTCGGCCTCGCGCACGGACTCGACGCTTACCTGAAAGATTTTCCGCACGGGTGCAGCGAACAGATCACGAGCGCCGCGTTTTGCCGGCTCGCGCTCGCCGACGAAGCCGACTTCGGTTTGTCGAAACCGGAAGTGACGGCGCAACTCGAAAACGTGTTCGCGGTCCTGCGTCGCCGCCAAAACGACCAGGGCGCATTCGGTTATTGGGCGCCGGAGAAAGGTGCGGAGATCAGTTTCATGTCTCCGTACGCGATGCATTTTCTCATCGAAGCGAAAGCGGCCGGGTTCGCGCCGCCGGCGGAAATGTTCGCCAGTGGTCTGCGCAATTTGCAGGTGATGGTCGCGAAAGAACCGCAGGACCTGGATGACGCGCGCCGGATCGCTTACGCGATTTACCTCTTGAGCCGCGAAGGCGTGGTCACGACCAACTACATCATCAACCTGCGCGATTATCTCGACAAGAATCACGCGAAGGAATGGAAGAGCGATTTGACCGGCGGTTACCTGGCGGGCGCGCTCCACATTCTGAAAAAGGAAGACGAAGCAACGAAGTTGATCGCCGCTTATCGCATCGGGCAGTTCGACAAAAAACAGCTCAACGATTTCTACCAGCCGCTTGACGCCGACTCGCAATACGTCGCCATCCTCGCGCGCGAGTTTCCCGATCGACTGAAGAAATTGCCGGCGACCGAGTTTGAGAAAGTGCTGAAGCCGATCGGCGAAGGACAATTCAACACCTTGTCGGCAGCTTACGCAGTCCTCGCGCTGAAATCGTACGCTCGCGTCGTGGCGCAACATCCGCCCGAGTTGAGCATCGTGGAGCTCGACAAAGCGAAAAAGGAAAAGATCCTCGTTACCGGGTCGAAACTCTTGCAGCGCGCGAATTTTTCGGGCGACGCCGCGGCGTTGCGTTTCCAAACACCGACCGCGCTCAATCCATCGGGCGCTTATTATCAAGTCGTCGAGGCCGGATTCGATCGGCAGCTTTCGAACAAAACCATCACCGACGGGCTCGAGGTCTATCGCGAGATCCTGGACAAATCGAACAATCCGGTCACGAGCACGCAGCTTGGCGATGTCCTTACCGTTCGGTTGCGGATTCGCAGTCTGCGACCGGACTGGATCAGCAACGTCGCGCTCATCGATCTGCTGCCGGGCGGATTCGAGGTAGTCAGCTCGTCGCTGACGCCAGGCGTTTCCGAAATCAAGGGCGTGGATTACGTCGATGTCCGCGAAGATCGCGCGATCTTTTACGCGACTGTCCCGACCGACACGCTCGAAATCACTTACCAGATCAAATCGAATAACCGGGGGACGTTTGTGGTGCCGCCCGTCTTCGCTGAATCGATGTACGATCGCAACGTGAAGGGTCGCGGTCTCGGCGGGAAAATCAGCGTCACGAAATAATGAAGAGCTCGGTGCGTAATGGTTGGATCCGCCGCGGCGTCTTTCTCGCCATGGTGCTGGCGGCGGCCTGGCTGGCGCTACCGAAGCCGCCGTTGCTGGAAGGAATCGATTTTTCTACGCGGGTGCGCGATCGAAACGGGAACGTCCTGCGCGTCACGCTGACCGCCGACCAGAAGTATCGGATCTGGACGCCGTTGAAGGAAATTTCGCCGGAGCTGATCAATGCGACGTTGCGGTTCGAAGATAAGTATTACGGGACACATCCCGGCGTGAATCCAGTATCACTCGTGCGCGCGACGTGGAACCTGGCCTTCTCGCGCGGGACACACGCGGGCGCTTCCACGATCACGATGCAGCTCGCCCGGCTGCGTTATCATCTTCAAACGCGGACGGTCGCGGGAAAATTGCGCCAGATCGTTTACGCACTTGAGCTGGAACGCCATTATTCAAAGGCGCAAATCCTGGAGGCGTATCTGAACCTCGCGCCGTACGGCCGAAACATCGAAGGCGTCGGCGCCGCAAGCGAAATCTATTTTACGAAAAGCGCCGCGCGGGTGACTTCGGCGGAAGCGGTCGCGTTAAGCGTCATCCCGCAAAGCCCGACTCGGCGCGCGCTCATTGCCGGCGGCGAAAACGCGCGAGTCACCAATGCGCAACAGCGCTGGTATTTGCGATCGACGACGAAAGAGACACCGGCCCTCACCTTCCGAGCGGAAGCGCGCACGCGCCGTCAACTGACCGCGCCGCATTTCGTTCAACAGATTCTCGAAACGAGAACTACCGCCACGGAAATCTCGACGACGCTGGATTTATTGCGCCAGGAAATGCTGGAGAAACGGGTGAACGATTATGTCGCGCAAAACCGCGATCGCGGAATCGTGAATGCGGCCGCCCTGCTTATCGATTTCAAAACGATGGAAGTCCTGGCGCAGATCGGTTCGTCCGATTTCGCGAACGCGGAAATCCACGGCCAGGTCGACGGAACGCGACGGCCGCGATCGCCCGGTTCCACATTGAAGCCGTTCGTTTACGCGCTCGCGCTCGACCAGGGAAAAATCCATCCGCTCTCTTTGCTGAAGGATGCGCCGCACACTTTCGGCGACTACAACCCGGAGAACTTCGACCGCGAATTTCTCGGGCCGATCCGCGCCTGCGACGCGCTCGCCCGCAGCCGCAATGTGCCGGCGGTCACGCTTTCGTCAGACCTGGCGCACCCAACGTTCTACGAGTTTCTGCACGACGCCGAGGTTTCTTTGCCGAAGCCGGCGTCGTTCTATGGCTTGTCGTTGCCGCTGGGCGGAGCGGAAGTGACGATGGAAGATCTGGTGCGGCTCTACGCTGCACTCGCGAACGGTGGCCGGCTGCAGCCGCTCCGAAGATCGCTCAACGAACCCCGCCCGAAAGCCATTCGTCTCGTCAGCCCGGAAGCCGCATTCCTCACCCTCGACATGCTTGGTCAGATTCCGCGCCCTGGCCTAACGAATGCCGAATCCGTGCGCTCTGGCCCCGTGTTTTGGAAAACCGGAACTTCCCATGGATTCCGCGATGCCTGGTCGGTTGCAGTCTTCGATCATTATGTGCTCGCAGTTTGGATCGGGAACTTTGATGGAAAACGGAATGCCGCTATCGTCGGACGAACCGCCGCCGCGCCGCTGCTTTTTCAAATGATCGACGGATTGCGCGCGGCGGAGCCATCGCGGCCGTCGCCCCATCTGCCGCCGCCCGAGTTGAACCTGAAGCGGGTGGAGTTCTGCGCCGTGTCCGGACAATTGCCGACCGAGTTCTGCCCGCATCGGACCGAGAGTTGGTTTATCCCGGGCATTTCGCCGATCACGACCTGCGACGTTCACCGCGAAGTGCTCGTCGACGCGTCGACCGGGTTGCGCGTCGCGCAGGATGACGGAACGCGAACGCTCAACCGCGAGGTCTACGAATTCTGGCCGTCGGATTTGCTGGCGCTCTTCGAACGGGCCGGCGTCCCGCGAAAATTGCCGCCGCCGTTCGCGCCGACGATGGATAACGAACTGCTGTCGCGCGGCGGCCACGCGCCGAAGATTAATTTGCCGGCGAACGAAATGACGATCTCGCAGCAATCGGCGAACACGCCCGGGATTCCGCTGCGGGCCGAGACGGAAACCGGCGTGCGAAAACTCTACTGGTTCGCCGACAAAACATTTCTTGGCTCCTGCGACGCGCACGAAGTTCTCTGCTGGAAGCCGGCGCCCGGCGCGTACCAACTGACCGCTCTCGATGACCACGGCCGCTCGGCCTCGCGCTCGGTGATTTTGCGGTAGTCGCGCAACCATCGACACCAGGCGCGGTTCTCCCTATAACCATCGCATGGGCAAACCAGAGACAGCGCAATGCCTGATCTGTGGACAGACCAAGTCCACCCGCAACGGCACCATTGGCGAAGTCGTTAGGCCGTCGCTGTCGGAGTTCATCCACAAAAAAGCGCCGCAGTGGGACGGGAAATCATTCATCTGCTTCGACGACCTCGGGAAATTCCGGCGCGATTACGTGAAGGAGGTTTTGCAGGAGGAAATCGGCGAGTTGTCGACGCTCGACCAGGAAGTGGTCGAAAGCCTTCAAGAGCACGAGATTCTTTCGAGCGACATCAGCAAACAGTTCGAACGAAAACTGACGTTCGGTGAACGGCTGTCCGACAGGATCGCGGCCTTCGGCGGCAGTTGGACGTTCATCATCGTCTTCAGTCTCGTCCTGTTGGTCTGGATCGCTCTCAACAGCTTCATGTTGGCAAACCAAGCCTTCGATCCCTACCCGTACATCCTGATGAATCTGGTGCTCTCCGCGCTCGCCGCGTTGCAAGCACCCGTCATCATGATGAGTCAGAACAGAAGCGAAGCGAGAGATCGATTGCGCGGCGAGAACGATTACAAGATTAACCTGAAAGCCGAACTGGAAATCCGGCATCTCCACGAAAAAATCGATCACCTGCTCCGCAAGCAATACAATCGGCTCTTCGAGATCCAGCAGATCCAGATTGAGCTGCTCGAGGAACTCGGACAGAAAAGGCGCGGCTCGACGGCTGCCGCCAGCGTACCGCCCGCCTCGGTTTAGATTTCCATTGAAGAGCGCGCGGCGACACGGGAGCGTTACGCCCCATGTCCCGCGAATACACGCTCCAGCGCGCGCCGCACGCGACCTCGATCAACGTCGATTACGCGGCGGAGCTCAATGAGCAGCAGCTCGCGGCGGTGACAGCGTCGCCGGGACCGTTGCTGGTAATCGCGGGCGCGGGCAGCGGCAAGACGCGGACGCTGACGTATCGCGTCGCCTACTTGCTCGAAAACGGGATCGATCCGCGCAATATCCTGTTGCTCACTTTCACGAACAAAGCAGCGCGCCAGATGCTGGATCGCGTGGCGAACCTTCTTCCAGTCGACGCGAGCGGACTCTGGGGCGGGACGTTTCACTCGATCGGCAACCGGATGCTGCGACGGCACGGCAGTGCGCTCGGTTATTCGAGCGGGTTCACGATCATGGATCGCGAGGACCAGAAGGACCTCATCGATACGGTAGTCGCCGCGGCGGGAATCAATCCAAAGGAAATCCGTTTTCCGAAAGGCGACGTGCTCGCGGAAATTTTCAGCTTCGTCATCAACACCGAGACTCCGATCGACGCGCTCCTCGCTGAAAAGTTCCCGTATTTCCTGCCGTTGCTCGAACAGATCAAAGATGTCCACGCGCGTTACGAGAAGAAAAAGAAAAGCACGAACTCGATGGACTTCGACGATCTGCTTGAGAAGACGCTGCGAATGTTGATCGAGCATGAGCACATCGCCGATTTCTACCGGCGGCAGTTCCAGTTCATTCTCGTCGACGAATACCAGGACACGAACAAGATCCAGGCGGACTTCATCGACACGCTGGCGGCCGAGCATCGCAACGTGATGGTGGTGGGCGACGACGCGCAGTCGGTCTACTCGTGGCGCGGGGCGAATTTCAAAAACATCCTGGCGTTTCCCGAACGCTATCCGGACGCGCAGGTTTTCAAGATCGAGCTGAATTACCGGAGCGTGCCGGAGATTTTGCAGGTCGCGAACGCGGCCATCGCCGGAAACGTGAAACAGTTCCGCAAGGAATTGGCGGCGACCCGAACCAGCAATTCGTTCCGGCCCGCAGTAGTCGGATTGAATGACGGGAGCGAACAAGCGCGGTTCATTGCGCAACGCATCCTGGAGTTGCGCGATGAAGGGGTCGAGCTGGACGACATCGCCGTTCTTTATCGGGCGCATTACCACGCCATTGAATTGCAGCTCGAACTTTCCCGGCGCGGGATTCCGTACGTGATCACGAGCGGCGTTCGTTTCTTCGAGCAGGCGCACGTGAAGGATGTGACGTCGTTCGTGCGTTTCGTAGCGAATCCGCGGGATGAAGTCGCGTTCAAGCGGATGGTGAAATTGCTGCCGGGAATCGGAAACAAAAGCGCGGACAACCATTGGCGGGCCATTGTAGCCGGGATCGGTGATCCCGGCCCGGAAGCAGCGTCGAATCCGGCCGGGATCACCGATCCCGGCTACAGCTTCGGAGAACTCCTGCGCGGGGTCCAGGTGGGAGCGAAATCGAAAAAATCGTGGGAACAGCTCGCCGACACGCTTGATGAAATCGCGCCCGGTGGCCAACCGAATGCACCGTCGGAAATGATCACGTCGATCGTGGAAGCGATCTACGACGATTACGCGAAGGCGAACTTTACGAACTACGAGCTGCGCCGGGAAGATTTGAATCAGCTCGCGGCGTTCGCGCGACAGTTCAAGGACGTGAATGAATTCCTTTCCCAGCTGGCGCTCATCAGCAACATCGACGCGGAGCCGGCGCTCGACCAAAGCACCGACACCGAAGCGGTGAATCTTTCCTCAGTGCACCAGGCGAAAGGCCTCGAATATCACACCGTGTTTGTGATCTGGCTGACGGACGGAATGTTCCCGAGCACGCGTTCGCTCGAAACACGCGACGCGATTGAAGAAGAACGCCGGCTGTTTTACGTCGCCATCACCCGCGCGCGCGACGAGTTGTATCTCACCTACCCGCACATGCGCCTGAGCGGCGGTTTCGGCGACATCTTTCAACGGCCCTCGCGATTCCTGAAAGAAATTCCAAACCAGCTCGTCGAAGATTGGCAGATAAGGCGCGGCTGATTTTGGCCACGGATACACACGGATGAAACACGGATAAGAAAGATGTTAGAAATTCCTGACGAGCATCCGGACAAGTTGCTGCATCGCGATGTTACGGAAAAAATTATCGGGGCGGCGTTCGAAGTACATAGCGAGCTTGGCTACGGGTTTCTGGAGCGGGTTTATGAGCGCTCCATGCAGGTGGAACTCATCAGGCGCGGGTCGACCGCCGAAATCGAGAAGCGTGTGCAAGTCCACTATAAGCAAGTGGTCGTGGGCGATTACGATTCTGACCTCATTGTTAATGGATGTGTGCTGGTCGAGCTGAAGGTTAATCCTCAGTACGACCGCCGGGACGAAGCACAATTGCTGAACGTTTTGAAGGCAACTGGAATTCGGGTCGGCCTTCTCGTTAACTTCGGACGATTAAAGATCGAGTACAAACGCCTCGTCTTTTAATCCGTGTTTCATCCGTGTCCATCTGTGGCCGAACCTCTTTCCGATGACCCTGTCGCCTGAGAAAAAAATCGCGGGAGTTCTCGCGCCGTTGTTCGCCCTGCGGACGGAAAACGATCTGGGGATCGGCGACCTGCAAGCGTTACGAGAGTTCATTGATTGGTCCGCCGACATCGGATTCAAACTGGTGCAGTTGCTGCCGATAAATGAAATGGGCGGCGACCACAGTCCGTACAACGCGATCAGCGCGGTCGCGATCGAGCCGACCACGCTCTATCTCGCGCCCGGGTCGCCGGAAGATCTGACGCAGGAGGATTTCGACGAAGTCGTGCGCGATTTCGATCTGGCGCGAATGCGCAAAGGTCCGGTGAAATACGCACGGATCCGACGGCTAAAGATGGCGCTGCTGGAAAAGGCCTATCGGCGGTTCGCGCAGCGAGAAGAATCGGACTCGGAGTTCGCGGCATTCTGCGAACGAGAAGCCGCGTGGCTGAATGACTACGCGTTTTTCCGCGCGTTAATGGAAGAAAACGGCGGACGCGAAACGTGGGACGAATGGCGTGACGAACATCGTGCGC
>DATILK010000264.1:0-6730 GCA_035476555.1 Chthoniobacterales bacterium
TGCCAGGCATTTTTTTCCGCGGTGATGAGGGCATCTTTGTCGGGCGACGCGAAGACGCCGGCCGAGGTGGCAAACAGAGTGACGAGGGCAAGAGCGACTAGTTTTTTCATTGGTTCCTTTGTAACGTGAAGCGCGATTAGATGAAAATTGACGGCGCGGGTCAATGCTGCCGTAATCAACCCGTGAAATCGATTCGATCGTTCGTGCTGGCGGCCCTCGCGCTTTGGTTGTTTGCTCCCGCCATGCGCGCCGATCCAACACCTGCCGAGCGTGTCGCCGACATCCAGAAAGCACTCCAGGCCGCGAAGCTCGATGGCTGGCTGTTCTATGATTTTCGCGGAAGCGATCCCCTCGCCCCGCGCATTTTGAAACTGGGCGAACATGCCTCCGGTTCGCGGCGCTGGTTCTATTACATCCCGGCCAACGGCGAGCCGACCAAGATCGTCCATTCCATCGAGCGCGGAAAACTCGACGCGTTGCCGGGCAAACGCGTGACCTATCGCGGTTGGGAAGAACAACACGCTCTCGTCGCCGGCGCGATCCACGGTCCGGACGAGAATCGTGCGCGGCAGGTGAAGAAGCGCGTGGCGATGCAGTATTCGCCGAACAACGACATTCCCTACATCTCACGCGTCGATGCGGGCACGGTGGAATTGATCCGCTCATTTGGCGTCGAAGTCGTGACCAGCGCCGAGTTAGTCCAGCAATTCGAAGCGGTCGTCACTCCCGAACAACATCAATCGCATGTCGAAGCTTCCGATAAACTGCATCGCGTCCTGATGGCGGCGTTCGCCGAGATCGGCCGCAACATTCGCGAGGAAAAGCCGATCACGGAATATGATATCCAGCAGTTCATCTCTCAGCATCTTTACGACGAAGGAATGACGCGCGAGGACGGCATCGTGGCGGTGAACGCGAACGCGGCGAACCCGCATTACTTTCCCAGCAAGGAATCCTCCTCCCCGATCAAGCGCGGCGATTTTGTCCTCCTCGATATCGTCAGCAAATTCCGCAAGCCCGGCGCGATTTGCACGGACCAAACCTGGACCGGTTTCGTCGGCGACGCCGTGCCGGAAGAATATGTCCGCATCTTTAACATCGTGCGAGAAGCGCGGGATGCCGCGACCGAGTTCGTCCGCAAAAATGTACGGGAAGGCAAACGCATCCACGGCGCCGAGGTGGATGATGTTTCGCGCGGCGTGATCACGCGGGCCGGGTACGGCGAGCAATTCACTCATCGCACCGGCCATTCCATCGGCGAAGAATGCCACGGCAACGGGGTGAACATCGATAACTTCGAAACGCGCGACTCGCGTTACATCACGGCGGGGGTTCTGTTCTCGATCGAACCTGGCATCTATCTCGAAGGCAAGTTCGGCGTCCGCTCCGAGATCGACGTCTACGTCGGCGATAAGGACATCGAAGTCACCGGCCAACCGATCCAGACAGCTATTGTTCCTATCTTGAAGGCACCCTGATTGGATATTGTTGTTAGGCCAGGATTGACACCGGACCGCTGCCAGACGTATCCCTCGCTCGTGAAACGTAACTACCGAGTCGTTGGTGCCGCGCTACTTTGCCTTTGGCTCGGTAATGTCGATGCGTTCGCCCAGCAGAAGATTCGGGTGGTAACGAAGCCAGTCGAACCATTTTCCTTTAGCGAAGGCGGGCAGCTCAAGGGATTCAGCGTCGATCTTTGGGACGCGGTCGCGAAGGAAGCGAACCTTCAATTCGAAATGCAGAATCTCGAAAGCGTCCCGGCGATGCTCGAGGCGGTGAAGACCAAGCAGGCAGACGTGGCCATCGCGGCGATCAGCATCACGGCGGAACGCCACGCGATGATGGATTTTTCGCAGCCCTATTTCGATTCCGGGTTGCAGATTCTCGTGGCCTCGAATGCCGCGCGTAGCGGAACTGTTTTCGGGAACCTCTCCCACCAGTTCATGAATTGGAGCACGGTGCGAGTCGTGGGGCTCGTGCTTCTCGTCATGTTCGCGATCTCCCACCTGGTTTGGTGGTTCGAACGGCGACGCAATCCGGAAATGTATCCCGAACCCTACGGCCCCGGAGTCTGGGAATCGTTTTGGTGGACGATCAGCATGCTTTGCACCGGCGGTTGCGAAGCGAAAGGACCGATGGGCGTGCCGGCGCGGCTCGTCGCGATTCTTTGGATGGTGGTAAGCATTGTTCTCATCGCCTACTTCACCGCGGCAGTGACGACAGAAATGACTGTGAAGAGCCTTACCGGTGACATAAGCGGCCCGGGCGATTTGCCGGGAGTGAAAGTCGGCACGGTCGCCGCCAGTACCGCTGAAACGTGGCTGAAAAAGAACAAAGCCAAAGTGTCGCCCTACCCCGATGTCGCGAGCGCGATCGCGGCGCTGAACTCAGGAGAACTGAAGGCTGTTGTCTATGACGCACCGGTGTTGCGCTACTATCTGTCGAAGAAAATCGGCACGCGGCTGCGCCTGGTCGGTCCGGTCTTCGAGAAGCAGTCTTACGGAATTGGTTTGCAGCAGGACAGCCCACTGCGAGTTCCCATCAATCGCGCGCTGCTTGCCTTAAACGAACGCGGTTTCATCGATGAGCTGCTAAAGAAATGGTTCGGCGCGAGTCCTGAGTAACTGCCGCCGAATCTGTTTGCGGCTCATCCGGCGGGCCCGCTAAGCTGCGCAGCTTATGAAAACAAGAGCCGCATTGATCATTCTTGGATTGTGTCTTGCCGGAGCATGGGCCCAGCCCAGCGGTAAACCGCAATATGGCGCCTGGGGATTCGACACGGACGGCGCGGATCTGAAAACAAAACCGGGCGACGATTTCTTCCGTTATGCGAACGGCGCCTGGCTCGATCGCGTGCAGATCCCGGCGGACAAACCGGGCTACAGCCTGCGCCTCGCAATGAGTGACCTTACCGAACAACGTTTGCGCGATCTCATGGAAGAGAACGCGAAGAAGACGGAACCAAATCCCACGACGATCGAAGGCAAGGTCGGGGCGTTCTACAAATCGTTCATGGACGAAGCAGCTATCGAGAAGGTGGGTGCATCCTCGATCAAGGACAAGCTAGCCGATGTGCAATCAGCAAAAACGCGCCAAGCGTTAGCGGCGCTGATGGGCAAACAAAACACGGATTTCCATGGCGGCATCTTTGCGCTCGGCATCGACGTCGATATCAAGGACCCAAAGCATTACACAGTCTACCTGGGACAAGCCGGGCTGGGATTGCCGGATCGCGACTACTACTTGAAGGCCGACTTCGCCGCGAAGAAGGACAAGTATAAGACTTACGTAGCTCAACTGCTCAAGCTTCTCGAGTGGCCCGACGCAGAGAAACGCGCGGCGGAAATCATCGACTTCGAAACGAAGATCGCGGACGCCAGCTGGACGAAGACCCAGCAGCGCGACCCGATCGCTACTTACAATGCAATGTCGATTGCCGAGCTGGAAGCGCTCGCGCCCAAATTCGCATGGCGCCAGTTTCTAACTGAAGTTGGGCTTCCAAAGGTGGAGCGCGTAGTGGTCGCGGAGAAATCCGCGTTTCCGAAGATCGTTGACGTTTTCGATAAGACCCCTGTGGAAACGTTGCAGGCCTGGCAGGCGTTTAACATTGCGGACCACGCTGCGCCTTACCTTTCGAAGGCTTTCGCCTACGCGCTTTTCGAAATGCGGAACAAAACCCTCGCCGGCCAGGCAGAACAACAAGTGCGCTGGAAACGAGGAGTGCACGCGGTGAGCGGCGGGGATTATGGCGCCGGGGATCGTTACGATCGCTTCGGTAACCTTGGGTGGGCGGTAGGTCAGCTTTATAGCGCCAAATATTTTCCGCCGGCGGCCAAGGCCAAGATCGAAGAACTGGTCGCGAACTTGAAGGTAGCGATGCATGAAAGGATCAAAGGCCTCGATTGGATGAGCGAAGCGACCAAGGTGCAAGCGCTAAAGAAGCTCGATACCTATAACATCAAGGTCGGCTATCCGGACAAGGCGCGCGATTATTCGAAGGTCGAGATCCGGGACAACGATCTCGTTGGTAACGTGCGGCGCGCGGCCACCACCGACTGGGCGTTTTACGTCCATCGATTGCCGGAACCGGTCGACATGTCGGACTGGGGCATGACGCCGCAGACGAACGACGCTTACAACGGCGCTTTACGCGACATCGTGTTTCCCGCCGGAATTCTTCAACCCCCGATGTTCGATGCGAATGCCGACGCGGCGGTGAACTATGGAGCTATCGGCGGAGTCATAGGTCATGAGCTCACTCATGGCTTTGACGATCAAGGCCGGAAGTTCGATGCGGAAGGCAAGCTTAACGATTGGTGGACCGCGGAAGATGCAAAGACCTTTGAAGCACGCGCCAAAGTCCTGGGCGAACAGTATTCCAAATTCGAGCCGCTGCCAGGCGCGAAGATTAACGGTGAGCTGACCATGGGCGAGAACATCGCCGACCTGGGCGGCGTCGTGATAGCGCTCGATGCTTATCGCGCGTCACTGAAAGGAGAGGCTGCGCCCGTGATCGATGGACTCACCGGCGAGCAACGCGTTCTTCTGGGATGGGCGCAAGCGTGGCGCGGTAAGGTTAAGGATGATTACGTCCGCCGCCAGGTAGTAAGCGACCCTCACTCGCCACGGCAGTTTCGCGTGAACGGCGTGATGCGGAATATCGATACCTGGTATGACGCGTTCAAAGTGAAGCCGGACGAGAAACTGTTCGTCGATCCGAAGGCACGTGTCAGGATTTGGTAGCGAAGCGGCGGCGGAAGAAGTCACTAAGACTTTAAGATTCCGGTTTGTCGCGTGTCTGATTGGTAAAAAGGACCAATCATGACAACGACGTTGCTCTATCAGCCGACGAAGAACTGGGGATTCGGCGTGGCCCTGGGACTTGCGATAATGATTCACCTCGCTGCTATCGGCTTTGCCAGCGTCCGGCAGATCGAAGTGAAACCGGGCGGACTTCCCGGCGAGCCGCCGGAAATAACTGTCGAGCCCGAGCAGCCGATTACGCCGCAACCTGAATTGTCCGATCCGCTGCCAACACCGCCGACGCTCGAACAATCCGACATGGTGGAAACCGCCACGCGACCTCCTATTTATCGTGTCACCAGCAAAGTTATGCCGGTAACAAGGCGATCTCAAAACACAAGACCGGGTGCCATTAATTTTTCGTCGGCGAAAGTGTTCGCCCTCAGCGCGCCGCGTCCGGAATATCCTTATGAAGCACGGCGTCAGCGAGTCACCGGCGACGGCGTTGCCGTTCTAACCGTCGATCCGGCCACCGGCGCGGTTGTGGACGTGTCGATGGCGAGAAGCACCGGGAATCAGTTTCTCGATAACGCGGCGCTGACCGGCTTTCGGCGCTGGCGTTTCCGGCCGGGAACAGTTTCGTCAGTCACCTGCCCGGTGACGTTCGCGCTGACGGGCGCGGTTTACTAGGTCTTCCCCAATTGCGTCTGCGCTTCGCGAAGCTCGAAAGTGCGTTCGCGCACGGCGTCAGCGTAAGCGGCGACTTGCATGTCGAGCTGAAGATGAAGCCGGCGCGTCTCGAGAAGGTTGCTTATTCGCAGGAGAAGTTCGAGTTGATCGAACGGCTTAAGAAGAAAGTCGGTCGCACCCGCGCGTAACGCACGCAGCTTTGTGGTTCCACTCGCATCCGCGGTGAGCACAATCACGGGCAGGAAGCTCTCGCCGGCGGCAGCGCGAAGGGATTCGAGAATAGTGAAGCCGTCGACGTGCGGCATCATCAAATCGAGAAGCACGAGATTCGGCTCGAACGCGACGCAGGTTTCCATCGCCAGGCGGGAGTCGGTCACCGTCTTGATGCGGGTGTAACCGCCTTCGTCCAGCATCGCTTCGAGAAGAGCGACGTTCGCCTGTTCGTCGTCGATCGCGACAATCTTCATCTTGGAAAAAAGCGCGGCGTTCGGCAGCCAACGTTGATCGATCGGTTCCGGGTTGGAATTCATCGGTTTAACCCGTTCTACTTAAGCAGTCGCCATTCCATCGACACCGGACGTTCCGGCCACCGCACAAATCGCTTGCCGGTTTCGCGAGAACTCTCTAGGAAAACCGGCTTCGAATGCTCTTTAACTCGCTCACGTTCGTCGTTTTTTTCACCGTCGTCGTCTTGTTCTATTGGAGCATCGGTTCGTGGAACGCGCGGAAGAATTTGCTCGTCGTCGCCAGCTACATTTTCTACGGCGCCTGGAACCCGCCGTTCGCCGCTCTTTTGTTCTCGACGACCGCGATGGATTTCTGGCTCGGCCGCCAAATCGGCAAAGCCAAAGATCAGCGGTCAAAACGCCGTTGGCTGGTCGCGAGCGTCTGCATGAATCTCAGCATGCTGGGTTTTTTTAAGTACGGAAATTTTCTCCTGGAGAATTTCCAATGGTTGCTGGCTCGCGCAGGCGTCATCTATCAGCCGCCGCATCTCGACATCCTGCTGCCAGTCGGCATTTCCTTTTACACTTTCCACTCGCTCTCCTACACCCTCGACATTTATCGCGGCGTCCTACAACCGACGCGATCGCTGCGCGATTTCGTCCTCGCCGTTTCCTTTTTTCCACAACTCGTGGCGGGCCCCATCGTGCGGGCCGGAGATTTTTTGCCGCAGCTCACCCACGCTCCGCGCCTGAAGACCGGACAATTTTTCTGGGGCCTCGCGCTTATGACGTTGGGCCTGTTTGAAAAAATTGTTCTGGCCGACACTCTCCTTTCCGGCTCGGCCGACCGC
>DATILK010000265.1:0-6190 GCA_035476555.1 Chthoniobacterales bacterium
GTTCTGGAGGCGGCGTTGGCGTCGGGCTGGGCGACATTTCGGGAGTTGCCGATGGCACCGGCGTCGGCGTGGGGGGCGGACTTCCTGTGAGAGTGATCTCCTCCACCTGCCACATCGCGCCCCGAGAAATCGAAACCTCCAGTTGCGCGGTAAAATTCGAGTAAGGCAGGTCGGCCTTGAACGTCCCGTGAGGATCATAGAATCCGGAGCTGAACAGCACGTCGCCCTTCACCTCAGGTGGTCTAACCATGGGCCCAAATTCGCGCAGCCGTGCGAACATACGTTCGCGCACGGAGGGCAAATACGTCCTCTGGCCGTCGGGGCTGAGATGGACGTGCAAATACTTGTCGTCGTATTCCACAGCTACTTTGTGCACCAGCTCGTTCGCGAACTTGCGCGCGTCACGGTCGGCATCCTTTCGAGACGAAAATACAAACCAGAGGATGCCGCCGAGGAGCGCCACGAGGATGATCACGATCGGCAGCGCGCCTTCGCCGCGAATGCGAGAACGATTCGAAGTTTTCATATCAAAAAATAAATCCGGTTGCCTTGATTACTTTTCCGTCGCGAATGAGAGCTCCGTGTTTTTGCATGCCGGTGTAAGCGCCGAATTTATTCCGCGAATTCACCTTGAACTCGACGAAGTAGCCAACCAGCTTCCCGTCCTTCCCCGGCAACTCGGAAGGCTTTGGTGGATCACCCCAGATGACCTGCGCGCTCGCAAAATCCTGGAGCTTGTCGGCGAGCCAGTTAAGAATCACGCTTTTGTAGTTCTTCGGATACTCACCGTAGATCGCGGGATCGCCGACATTTTCCGGCGGAATGGATTCCGCTGGCGTCGGTTCGACAGCCATGAGCAGTGGCGCGGCCAGCGTCATCAACGCCAGGACAATGAACGCCGCTTTTTTCATGGCGGCGAGATTAATCACGCGCCGCGACGAATGTCGAGTCGCCTCTCGTTTACGGACGCTCGTCGATCGGGATGACTTTTTTACCGACCGGTTCGCCGACGTATTCGCTGAGCGGACGATAAAGACGATTGTCCTCGAGCTGCTCCAAAACCTGGGCGCACCAGCCGGAGCAGCGCGCAATCGCAAAGATCGGGGTGAACAAATCGGTCGGGATGCCTAACGAGTAGTAAACCGTCGCGGAATAGAAATCGACGTTCGCGTTCAGGTTCTTCTTTTCCTTCATCAACTGCGCGATCCGTTCCGACATCCGGATCCATTTAGGTTCGCCCAGTTTTTCGCTCAACTTCACCGCCATGGCGCGCAGATGCGGCGCCCGCGGATCGAGCGTCTTGTAAACGCGATGGCCGATCCCCATGATTTTCTTTTTCTCCGCGAGCATTTTCTCGACGTAGGCATCCACTTTGTCTTCGCTGCCGATTTCTTCCAGCATGTGGATCACGCCCTCGTTCGCCCCGCCGTGCAACGGACCCTTCAGCGTGCCGATTGCCGCCGTGATTGCTGAATAAAAATCCGAGAGCGTCGAGATTGTCACGCGGGCGCTGAACGTCGACGCGTTCATGCCGTGGTCCGCGTGGAGAATGAATGCGACGTCGAGGGTGTCGCTGGCTTCCTTCGATTGCGGCTCGCCGCACATTAAATAAAGGAAATGTTCTGCCTCAGTGAGGTCGTCGCGAACGGGCGGCAGCGATTTCCCCTGGCGCGCTCGATGAAAATACGCGGCGATAACGCCGATCCTCGCGGTGATCCGAATGGCGCGGCGCCGATTGATCTCCGGCGTGATTTCCTTGCCGTTGTCCGGATCGTAAAGCCCGAGCATCGACACCGCCGTCCGCATCACGTCCATCGGATTCGCATCTTTCGGCGCTGATTTTAGAAAATCTACGACCTGCGCTGGCAACTCCCGTTGGCTGCGCAGCTCGCGCATAAACGTATCCAGCTCGTGACGGTTCGGCAGCTTCTTGTGCCAGAGAAGATAGATGACTTCCTTGTAGCTGACTTTGCCGACGAGCTCGTTGATGTCGTAGCCGCAATAGATGAGCTGGCCTTTGTCGCCGAGGACATCACTCAACGCCGTTGAGTTCGCGATAACGCCTTCGAGTCCGCGATTAGCTGTCATGACTGGCCTTTCATCCGTGCAATAAGGGTATCAGCCATTCTCGCCGGTGTTTCGGCTATCGCAATCCCGGCGGCCTTGAGCGCTTCGATTTTTCCAGCCGCGGTTCCTTTCCCGCCGGAGACGATCGCGCCCGCGTGACCCATTCGCCGGCCAGGCGGCGCCGTAGCGCCCGCGATGAACGCAGCGACCGGTTTCTTACAATTCGCCTTGATCCACTCCGCCGCTTCTTCTTCAGCCGAACCGCCAATTTCCCCGATCACGATCATCGAATCAGTCCCGGGATCGTCGTTGAACAATTTCACGGCATCGAGATGCGACATGCCGTTGATTGGATCGCCGCCGATGCCGATGCAGGTGGATTGGCCGTAACCGCGCGAGGTCAATTGCCAAACCGCTTCGTAGGTCAGCGTGCCCGATCGCGAAATCACTCCCACTTTTCCCGGCTTGTGAATGTAGCCCGGCATGATTCCAATCTTGCACGCGCCCGGCGTGATGATGCCCGGACAATTCGGACCGATCAGCCGGCTCTTCTTTCCCGCCATCTGCGCTTTCACGCGCATCATGTCCATCACCGGAATTCCTTCCGTGATGCAGATCACCAGCTCGACGCCGGCATCGACGGCTTCCAGAATTCCATCGGCTGCGCCTGCGGCCGGAACGAAAATCACGGACACGTTGCAGCCCGTTTGTTGGCGCGCTTCCCACACGGTGTCGAACACCGGCACTTTGCCGTCGAACATCTGTCCGCCTTTTCCGGGCGTGACGCCGGCCACGACGTTCGTCCCGTACTCCATGCATTGCCGCGCGTGGAAACCGCCGGCGCTGCCGGTGATTCCTTGCACAACAAGTCGTGTGTTTTTGTCGACGAGAACTGCCATGAGCTATTTCGGTTTTCGTTTGTGGACCAAAAGCCGGTTCCCATCCGGGTCGTGGATCACCGCCATAAAACAAACCGGCGACTCAAATTTCTCGCGCTCGAACTCGACGCCTTCACTTTTCAATTTCGCGATGGTCGCATCGATGTCGTCCACCTCGAACGCGACCGACGTTCCCTCGCGCGACGGCTTCCAATCCGGATGACACCCGACGCCGATGGTCGTGCCGCCGATCTCGTATTCGACCCACATCCCATCGTAAACCGACATCGTCGGCTTCAATCCCAGCGTGTCCTGGTAGAATTTGCGCGCCCGCTCTTTGTCGGTCACGGCAATGGCAACGAATGCGACTTCTGTGATCATTTCAGTTTGTGAATGATGATTTTGTTCCCGTCCGGATCCTGCACCACCGCCATGCGGCAAACCGGACTCTCAATTCCTTCGGCGGCAAAACGAGCGTTGTTTTGTTTCAAGCTTTTGATCGCGGCGTCAAAATCTTCCACTTCGATCGCGACGCTGGTGCCGTCTTCGGACGGCTTCCATTGATCGCCCACGCTTCCGATCGCGATCGTGTCCGGGCCCAGTTCGTATTCAACCCAGACGCCCTCGCCAAATTCTCCTGAGACTTTCAGTCCGAGCACGCCTTCATAAAAACCGCGGGCGCGTTTCATGTCGGTGACTGGAATTCCCGTGAACGCGACCTTTTGTGCTTTCATTTCTTTTCTCCGGCGGCCTTGACCGCTTTCTCCGCGGCGTCGGCCAGATCGTCGGCAGTGATTAAAGTGAGTCCGCTTTCCTTCAGGAGTTGTTTGCCCTTCTCGACGTTCGTTCCCTCGAGCCTAACGACCAATGGAACTCTCAAGCCCACCGCTTTCGCTGCCGCGATGATTCCCTGCGCGATCACGTCGACCTTCGCGATGCCGCCGAAAATATTCACGAGGATCGCTTCGACTCGCTTGTCGCCCACGAGAATCTTGAACGCTTCGGTGACCTGTTCCTCGGTCGCGCTGCCGCCAACGTCGAGGAAGTTTGCCGGGCTGCCGCCGTAGAATTTGATAATGTCCATCGTTGCCATCGCAAGACCGGCGCCATTCACAAGACAGGCGATGTTGCCGTCGAGGCCGATGTAATTGAGGTCGTGCTTCGACGCTTCGACTTCGCGCGGATCTTCTTCGCTGATGTCGCGCAAGGCAGCGACTTCCGGATGCCGATAGAGCGCGTTGTCGTCGAAGTTGAATTTCGCGTCGAGCGCAAGCACCTCGCCCTTGTCGGTCACGACGAGTGGATTCACTTCCACCATCGAGCAATCGAGCCCGACGAATGTGCGATACAAACCGTCGAATAATTGCGAGGCCGCCTTGATCTGTGACGACTCAAACCCGAGCTGCTTCGCCAGCTTGCGCGCCTGAAAAGGTTGAAGCCCGGCCAGCGGATGAACCGATTCGCGAATGATTTTCTCGGGCGTTTTCGCGGCGACCGTTTCAATCTCGACTCCGCCTTCCGTACTCGCGACAACCAGCGGTCCCGCCGTTGCGCGGTCGAGCAAGATCGCGAAATAAATTTCGCGGGCAATGTTGACCGACTTCGCGACCAGAACGGTGTTCACGACTTTGCCAGTCGGACCGGTTTGGTGCGTGACCAGCGTTTGCCCGAGCATCTTCGCCGCGAGATCGCGCACTTCCTCGGCCGAGTTACAAAGATGAACGCCGCCCTTGAATCCGTTCGTGAAAGTCCCCTTCCCTCGCCCGCCGGCGTGGATCTGCGCTTTTACAACCAGCTCGCCGCCGCCCAGATCTTTCGCCGCGCGTTCCGCCTCGGCCGGGCTTCCCGCCGCTTTTCCCGGCGGCGTCGCGACGCCGAATTTTTGGAGCAGTTCCTTCGCTTGGTACTCGTGAATGTTCATTCGCCGATTAAGCGTTCACTAAGCCTTTGAACTTCGCGCCCGGCAATCGTTTTTATGCTGCCCGGCGTTGGACTGAATTCAGGATGCCGGCTTTTCTGGCGGCGTAGTTTCCCGCTTCGGCTTGGGGGGCGCCGCTTCGCTCGATCCAGCCGACTTCATCGGCGCCTGAGATTTCTCTGCTTCGCGTTGCAGTTGTCCAAGGTAAGTCGGCAAATCAAGGCCGGCATTGCGCGCCAATTCGTGCAAAGGCGGAAGCGCGCTGATCAAGCCCGAAAGAAAATCAGCCGTCCCGGTTTTGCCATCGGCGTTCTTGCCGCTGTCCCAGACAGTCACCTTGTCGATCTTCAAATTGGAGATCGCATTGACCTGCTCGTGCACGATGTTGGGGAGCTGCTCGGTGATCAGCATATTCTGCGCGCCGGCTGCGCCACCACACGTCTCAATCAAGTCGCGAAACCCAGCGGCCTTCTTGGTGAGAATCGATTCGGTGCCGTCGGCTTCGGCGAGCAGCCGCGCCTTGAGACCTTCGGCTTCTGCTTTCTTGACGAAAAGAAGTCCATCGGCTTCCGCCTGTCTCACGGCGCGCTGACCGTCTGCGTCACCCTGCCGCAAGCGGCGCGTCTGTTCCGCCTGCGCTTCGGCTTCGACGATGACCCGATCGCGCGCGATCTCCGCCGGAACGACCACGTTGGCGTATTGCGTTGCTTTGTCGCGCTCGGCGCGCTGCGTCTCGGCTTTCTGTTCGGAAGTGTAGGCTTCCTGCAACGCCCGCGCGTGCGCCACTTTTTCCGCGGCGCTGGCGATTCGTTCCGCCTCGGCTTCGTTACTGCGACGGCTCGCATTGGAATTGGCGATATCGACCAGCGCCAGGTTTTCGCCCTTGGTCGCTTCGGCATTTGCGTTCGCCACTCGCACACGCTGGTCCCGTTGCGCTTCGGAGGCGCCAATCTGGCCATCGCGATCCGCCTGGGCGACTTTGATCCGCGCTTCGTTGATCGCTTTCGACGCCGCCTCCTGGCCAAGCGCGTCGATGTAACCCGACACATCGGTTACGTCCTGGATGTTTACGTTGATCAGACGAAGACCAACCTTCTTCAGCTCGACCTCGACGCCGCTCGCGATGTTGGCAATGAGCTTGTCGCGATCGGCGTTGATCTCCTCGATGTTCATCGTCGCGATAACGACGCGCATCTGTCCAAAGATGATGTCCTTCGCGAGTTCCTTTATCTCCGGAATCTGGAGACCGAGCATTCGCTCCGCTGCGTTTTCCATCACACCGGGCTCTGTCGCTACGCCAACGGTGAACGTCGAAGGCGTGTTGACG
>DATILK010000266.1:0-2240 GCA_035476555.1 Chthoniobacterales bacterium
AAAGAATGCCGCGACTTGCTCGAGCAGCTAGAACAGGATTGGTCGGAATCGCTCGTCATCGCTCTGGGCGCTCTTCGCTCCGAGCCACTGCGCGAGGCCGAGCAATCCGGCATTTATGCGGCGGAGGATTTGCAACTCGACCGTCACCGTTTTCAAACTCTCGTTGGACGCGCCTTCGATCATTTAGAAATCATGCAGGAGAACCGCGATCTGCGCGAACAATCCCATTATGGTCCTCCCGCGGAACAGCCCCGCCGGAGCGAACCGGTGCTGGAGCGTGCGCACGCGCCGTCCCTGCCGCTGCTGCGTTTTCCTCGTGTCTTTCGGCGCCTCGATAATGTCGAAGGATTGCTCGCCAGCATCGTTGAAGGAGTGGCGGACGCTGCTGGCGTGACCCGCGTTGGCATTTTTTCGCGTATTCGTCAGGGGGATCGCTATCGCCTGCGTGCGGGATTGCGTTGTCTGCCGGAAACTAACGAGATCGAGTACCACGAGCGCGATCCACTGGTCCGCTGGTTTGAATTACATGGGCACCTCGTTTCTCGGGCCAACCTCGCGCATATTGCCGCGCAAAATCAGCGGCCACTTTTGCGTCGGGCCCTCGATAGTTTTGGCGCCGAAGTGATGGTCCCTCTTTACGCGCGCGGGGAAATCATCGGCTGGCTGTTTTTCGGCCACCGCATCACCGGGTTACCATTTGATTACGGTGATCTCGAAGGCCTGATGATCCTGGCCGAGCATGTTTCCACCGTTCTCGAGAACGCGCTTCTCTACGAAGAGGTCACGCTGCAAAAAACCCTGGCGGAAACGCTCCTGAAATCAATCCCGCCGGGCATCGTCGCCATCGACGAGGACGGTATCGTTCGCTGGTTTAGTCCCCCCGCCGAACCGATCCTCGGGCTCAAAGCTACTGAAGTTCTCAACCGTCCTGTTGAAGCCGTCGGTCGAAAGCTGGCCGCCATGTTGCGGGAAACTCTAGAGGCAAAGGCGAACCTTCCGCCCCGACAGTGGATCGAACCGAACACCCGCCGCTCCCTCTCGGTCGAATCCCGGCGACTCCTCGACCATCATACCCCCCTCGGCGCCGTCGCAGTCATTCACGATTTGACCGCGGAAGAAAATTTGCGGCAAAAGCAAGACCTGGTCGATCGCGCCGCTTTTTGGACCGACTTAGCCGCGAGCATGTCGCACGAAATTCGCAACCCACTCGTCGCGATTAAGACTTTCGCGCAACTTTTGCCTGAGCGATTCGATGATCCCGAGTTCCGGAAAAATTTCAATCAGATCGTTGTTCAGGAAATCGATCGCCTCGACAAGATTATCACCCAGATCAACGCGTTTGCTCATCCGGCGGAATTGAAGATGAGGCCGCTGGATATTCGCGCGCCGGTAAAGCGTGGGCTTGAGCTTGCGCGCAGCAAGTTTCGGGTCAACGGCGACGTGGCGGTGGAGACAGAATTGCCCGCCAATCTACCAAAGATTCTTGGCGACGAAGGGGCACTGGCCGAAGCGGTGGCACATTTGGTCGCGAATGCGGCCGAAGCAGTCACCGAGCAGAAAAAACCGAAGATTACACTTTCGGCCAAGCCGATTCACGAAGGTGGCCGCGCCAATGCGGTGCTCGTGACGGTGCAGGACAACGGACATGGGATTGCGCCGGAAATGCGCGGGAAGGTTTTCTCTCCTTTCTGTACAACAAAAGCGCGCGGCATGGGATTGGGTCTGCCGATCGTCAAACGAACCGTGTTCGATCACAACGGTCGCGTTGACATCGATACCAGCGCGAGCGGAACTGCCGTTAGCATTGCGCTACCCGCGACTGCGAACGGCGGTTAGCAGCGAAGGGCGTCGCGCCGTCCGCGCTCAATATTTGGGACACGACGGCGCGTATCCCTCGATTCCTTGTCTGAATTTCGCTCTCCCTTTCTCAAGGCTCTGCCATTATGTTCGCTTGAATAGCGATCGCCCAACTCTTTATTGAGCCTTCCATGAAGAAAGCACTTGAGGAAGATTCCATCGCAGAACTGAAGGCAAAGTTGAGAGGTCGCGTGATCGGGCCGGACGATCCGGATTACGATGATGCTCGCAAAGTCTATAATGCGATGATCGACAAGAAGCCGCGCCTAATTGCGCGCTGCGCCGACGTGGCGGATGTGATCAGCTCGGTAAACTTTGCCAGAAAACATGGCCTGCTCCTTGCCATCCGTAGCGGAGGACATAACGGTGGTGGACTTGGAATT
>DATILK010000267.1:0-5514 GCA_035476555.1 Chthoniobacterales bacterium
GAATCGTTGACAGACAGAGAGCAGCTTCGTCGAAGCTGGCCAGCGCCTTTTCCGGCGAACGAAATTGCGCGATCACGTCGGGCAACATCGCGGCAAACCAATCCGGGTGATGCGATCCGGCGGAGAGTGCACTTTCGAAACGAATTTCTTGGTCGCGAATTCGAAGCGTGTCGTCATCGATCGCGATCTCGCCGCGATCGCCACGCAACCGCATCGTGTTTCGCCGTCGATCGGCCCGCCACGTCAGAAAAATCTCCGCGTCGCCGCGCGGAAAACGGAGTTTTAGTTTCGCCTCATCTTCGATCCCGTTGGCTGCGCGATGCAATTCCGCTTCCAGGTTGCCCGGGTCTTCTCCGAACCAATGGCGCGCCAGATAGATCGCGTGCCAGCCGTGGTCCATCAGAATGCCGCCGCCGGAAAGAGCCGGCTCGCGCCGCCAGTTCGGGTGAGCGGGATCGACCGCCGCGCAGTCTTCAATCCGCAAAGTTTCAATCTCGACCGCGCGCAGCTCTCCGATCGCGCCCGAACGCAGCGCCTCCGTTGCCCGCGAAATAATCGGCGCGTATTTCCAATTGTGGACCGGAACCACGGCGCGTCGCGATTCGCGCGCGAGCGATCGCATCGCTTCGAGTTCTGCGAGGTCGAGGAGAAGCGGCTTTTCACACAAAACATTCCAGCCGTGAGCCAGCGCCTCTCGCATTGGCGCGCCGTGCAACGCCGGCGGCGTGCAGATATCCACGAAATCAATGGCGGGAGCGCCCGCGAGTTCCTCGATCGTTGCGAAAGTCGCTACGTCGGCAATTAATTTCTGAGCGACCTGTCTCCGTTCTTCCGTTCGCTCGACCACCGCAACGATCTTCACTTCACTCGACCGCTCGTAGGCCGGCGAATGCCCGTTCGCGGCCACAGCCCCGAAGCCGATGATCGCGCCGCGCAACACAGTTTACTCGGCTTCGAGTTGCTCGAGCACGCCGTCGATAATCGCGAGCGCGGAGTAGGCCTGTTCCGCCGAAAGAATGAGCGGGGGATGAACGCGGACCCGCGGCGTGTAGCTCATCATGATGAGTCCCTCAGCGAGGCAACGCTTGAAAAATTCGATGCAGCGTTCTTTCGGCAACAGCGTTTTCGTCTTCTGATCCGCCACGAGATCGAAACCGATCAGCAATCCCTTTCCGCGACCATTCGCGATCGAGCGGCGTTTTTTCCCCAGCGACTCAAAACCTTCGCGAAGCATGCGGCCAACTTTCGCGGAGTTCTCGACCAGCTTGTCGCTGAGAATGGTTTGGATAGTGACTACCGCCGCCGCGGCCGCGAGCGGATTGCCGCCGTAACTCGAGGACGACGCGCTCGGCAGCGAGAACGGTTTCGCCGACATGATCTCGTCCGTCGAAACCAGCGCGCTCACCGGGAAACCCGACGCCATTCCTTTTCCGAGCGTCATGATATCGGGCACGACTGCATCGTGATCGCAGCCGAACAGTTTCCCGGTGCGTCCGAAGCCCGTGATCATTTCGTCGGCGATCAACAACGCGCCGTATTCGTGAGCGACATCGGCGACCTCGCGGAGAAATTCGGGTGGCGGCACGATGTTGCCGGCGGTTCCCTGGATCGGCTCGATCACGATCGCAGCGGGACGTCCGCTAATTTCTTCTTCGATCACGCGTCGCAAATCCTTGATCGCCGCTTCACGACAATCATCCGGCGAGCCGTCGAATTGCGTCGGGTCCGCGTAGCGCGCGATGTGGTAACCGGGCGGCAGAGGACCAATCAGAGTTTTCCAATCGATGTCCGAGATCGGCAGAACCCCAGCGGTTTTTCCATGAAATCCGCCGGTGAATCCAACCACGTCGGTTCTTTTCGTGAACGAACGCGCCAGCCGAATTCCCGCTTCGACGGCTTCCGCGCCGCCGCTGAAAAATTGCGTGCGCGAGAGTTCGCCCGGCGCGAGTTCCGCGATCAGCCTAACGAGTTCAGCCCGCGGCGCCGAAGTAAAACTTCCCACGCTGACCGCTTCAAGTTGTTTGGTGAGCGCCGCGACATATTTCGGATGGGCGTGGCCGAGGCTGGCGACAGAAACCCCGGCGTTGAGATCCAGATAGGTGCGGCCGTCGAGATCGATCAACGTCGCGCCGTTGCCGCGCGCAATCGCGAGCTTCGATAGCAGCGCGATCGTCTGCACGCCCGGCGCGATGAATTGCTGCTCCTGTTCGAAGAGCGACTCGGTTTGCAAAGGCGTTTCCGTTTTAGCTGGCATGGACACGTTTGGTAATGAAATCGGCGATTGCGTAGGCCGCACGTTCGCGGCAGGGGGCGAATGACGGCCAATCGTTCAGGTCGATCAAGGTCAATTCTCCAGCAGACGAAACGATAACGTCGCCGCCGAAAATATCGAGCCCGGCCGCGGCAGCCGCTTCGTTCCCGAGTTCCTGGAGCCGCGCAGAATCGAACGGGTACTTCCGGGCGTTGCCCGAATAAAACCAGTGGAAGAACGCGCCTCCGGCGACGCCGTAAAATTTTATCTCGTCGCCGGCACGATGCGCCTGCAAGGCCGCCAGATCGATTCCGCGCCGCGCAAATTCCGCGAGGCCCATCTGGAGTCGGTCGCGCGAATCGATCCATTGCACATCGGCCGTGACGGAAGCGTGAACGTCGCCGCGTTTCAGCCAGATGCCTTCGTCGAGATCCAGCCCGCGCAAATCCGGATCGTGTTCCGTCGAGACGAGATTCGTTTGCGGAAACGGCAGACGCGCTTCGACCATCAACGCCGGCAACCGATCGCGATGCGTGTTCAGTGCGGCGCGAGGACTGTTCATGATCGTCACGCCATCGCGCTCCCATTGTGCGAGATTCTCCAGTGCGGCGCGTCCCTGGCACATCGAAAAAACGAGCTCGGCTTTCGCGCGCGCGCCGTTCGCTTCCTCGAGCGTCATGAGATCGACGGCGAACTCGCGTTCGCGCAGCCGGTGCGCAATCTGATCGAGGAGCAGGGCATCGTTCGATTGATGCCGACCCGGCGAATATTGTTTTTCGCGATAGAGACCGACCAGCCGTTTCATTTCTGCGCGCTCCGGAGCAATGCTTCCGCCGCCGCCAGGTCCGCGGGCCGATCCACGTCGATCGATTCCGAGATCGGAATCCCGGCAATCTCATATCCACGCTCGAGTAACCGTTGCAGAAAATTTCGGAGAGCTTGGAGGTTATCGCGTCGCGCCGTTTCAGCTTCCTGCAAAATCATTGGGCGCACTGCGTAGACGCCGGCGGTCGCGTATTCTCCCTCGCCAAACGCTTCGATGCGCGAATCGATCGTCCGCATCCGAACGAGGAGCGGTTTCTCGTCTTCGCCCGGAGAAGTGAGCGCGAGAGCGATCGCCGCGTTAAGAACGCGCGCGCGCTCCATGAAATCGGCGTAGGCCTTCGGGCTGGTCACAGTGTCTACCGTGGAAAGAAGAAATGGCCCGTCGCTGCCGTCGGCCGCGAGCGTTTCGACGAGACGCAGAAAACTGTGCATCGAAGTCGGCGTAGTCTCGACGATCCAGCGGAGCGCAAACGGCCAATCATTCCGCGCGACGTGATCCCGAACAGCCCGCGAATCTTCGTTAATGATCACGACAACTTCTGCCGCACCCGCAGCCGCCATCGATTGCAAGACGTGCTCGATCAAGGTCTGGTCGCCGATGCGCGCCAGCGGTTTCAAGTCCGAAGGTTGACTGCGCAAACGTTCGCCGCGCCCGGCGGCGAGCACTCCCGCGCGAAGAGATCGATCGCTCATACCAGCGCGGCCGCGAGCAGCGGAGCGTTGCGTAAATCGGCCAACGCCCGCAGCCGCAGGTCAACCAGCGATGGCTCCGGACAATCACGCGGCCCAGCGCCTTCGAGCCACGCGGTTTTCATTCCGATTTTTTTCGCCGGTCCAACATCGCGATCGAATGAGTCGCCCACCATTAGGATTTCGCCCGGCGCGCGGCCGAGCTTTTCGGCCGCATAAACAAAGATCGCCGGATCCGGTTTGAAGAGTCCGACGCGACGCGAATCGACGACGATGGAAAGAAAAGGCGCGTAACCGAAATCGGCGCAGAGCTTCTCGACGTTACCGCAGCCGTTGGAGACCACGCCCAGCTCGAAGCCCCGTTCCGCCAGTTCGGCGAGCAATTCCACATTCGCGCCCGCCGCTTGCCGCGCCGGCGCGACAAAGCCGTTGATCAGATGTTGCTCGAGTTGCGGATTCGTTAGGCCGAGATGAGCCATCTGCCACTTTACGTAGTGCTCGATCATCTCTTGGAAATCGCAGGAGGCAATCGCGTCGTCGTTGTTCGCCCGGCGCTCGGCTTCGTCGAACGTTTCGCGCGAAACCGGCACGCCGAAATTTTGGTAAAGCGCGGTGAACCGGTCCTGCCAATGCAGGCCGTCGCCGTCGAGCGTGCCGCCCATGTCGAAAAGGATCGCGCGAATCATTCGGCCGGCAGTTTACTCGATGACAGGCTCGCGAGAAAACGGCGATCCGCGTTTCGTTGCCAAAGCCAGAGACCGGCGAACACGAGGTTCATCAGCACGAGGACGAACCCGAAAAACAAATCGATCCGGTGCAGCAGCACCAGCACGCCGATGACAAAGAAGCGCGTGTTATCCCCGAGGAAATTCCAACCGCGCACGAGCGGATAAAAACTCTCGCGATAACGACTGCGATCTTCATCCCGCACTTGTCCGCCGCTGGATCGCGACGCCAGTGCGCCTTCGACATCGGCGTGTTTCCCAATTAGCCAGCGCTGCAAGCCAAGGTAAATGAGGAAGAGCCAGCCGATCGGCGGCGGAATGTTTCGCGGCTCGTGACTCGGCACTCGCGCGTCGGAGACGACGGCAATGTAAATGTGCCGGTGATAATCGTACATCCCGGCATGAATCGCCGTCGCAATCCCTGCGAACAGCATCCAGATGAAAATCGTTGCAGGGCTGCCGCGATGGAAAAGGCCGAACCCGATCGCCAAATAGATGGCGACGTGGGTCGCGTATCCGCTGAGTCCATCGAGGGCGCGGCCGAGTTCGGTAACTTTACCCGTCAGCCGGGCGAGCTGTCCATCCGCTGAATCAAGGATGCTGTGCAAAATCAGCAGTGCGAATCCGAATAATCCGAGCCGATCGTCATACAGCAGCGTGCCGCCAGCGATGCCTATGATCGCGGCGATGACGGTGAGGCCAATTGGCGTGAGCCCGAGAGCGCGCCCCGCGCGGGCGACGACCAATCCCACTGGCCGGAAGAAATGGAGATCGGTCAGCTCCTCGATCTCGGCGGATTTCAGGGCCAGGTCGCTTTGAGGCATGACAAGGCCGTTGCTACTACTCGCTTTCCCGGCCCGCTCAAGACAAGATTACGGCCGTGGGAAAAATCGAAATCATTAAAGTCGCCTCGAACACGGAGCGCGACGCCTTCATCAAGTTGCCGTGGAAAATTTATGCGAACGATCCCGTCTGGGTGCCGCCGCTGGTGATCGAGCGCAAAGAATTTCTCGATCGCGAAAA
>DATILK010000268.1:0-2882 GCA_035476555.1 Chthoniobacterales bacterium
GCGCGAGGCACGGCGGGCCGGGACCCAGGAAGCCAAAAACGTTGCAGCGAAAAGAAGCGCGCCGACGATGAGGTAAATTCTGGGATCGATCCCTTTCACCTCAAAAAGCACGCTTTGCAGTGCGCGCGATAGGGCAACAGCTGCAACCAAACCAAACACCGAACCGATCAACAGCAATTTCAGACCGTGCGAAAGAACGAGCGCGCGAATCTGAGCCGGACGCGCGCCAAGTGCCAGTCGAATGCCCATTTCACGGGCGCGTTTAAGCGTCGTGTAAGCGAGAAGCCCGTAGAGGCCGATGGTCGCGAGCGTAAGCGCGAGTCCAGCGAAGACAGAGAAAAGAAAACTGAGAAGGCGATGGCTTCCCCAAGATTCGCGCACGCGATCGATCATCGGACGCGCATCGAACACCGGTAGCGAAGGATCGACCGAGGTTGCGGCGTCGTGAATCGCGCGTTCGAGCGACGCGGAGGCCATTGTCGATCTTATGAAGAGCGTGAGGCTCGTTCGCTGGGCCTGCCCTAACGAACAGTAGATCACCGGCAGCGGGGCCATTTCGTCAACCGCGTGAAAACGCATTTTCGCGACGACGCCGACGATCTCGCTCATGACCCAGCCCTCATTGTCGTTGCCGGCGTCAACTCCGAGGCGCTTGCCGATTGGATCTTCGCCGGGAAAATATTGTTCGGCCATCGCTTGATCGATAATAATGACCCGCGGCGAATCTTTTGTGTCGCGCTCGTTAAACGTACGGCCGCGAACAAGCGGCACTTTGAGCGTCTGAAAATAATCGCCGCCGACCACTTCAAGATCGCTGTTCAACATATCCGAAGGTTGCGGGCGCGGGTTCTCTTCGCGCCAAAAGCCAGTTTGCCAGCCGCCCATGAGCGGCCCGTTCGAACTGATCGCCGCGTCTTGCACACCGGGAATCGTGCGCACTTTGTCGAGAAGTGCTTTGGCGAATGTGTCGATCTTGTCGCGGTTGTTGTAGACACGCCACGGCAACTCGAAACGTGCGGTGAAAAGAGCGCGCGGCTCGTAACCCAGCGAGAGCGATTGCAGCCGCGAAAAACTTTCGAGAACGAAGCCTGCCGCGACCAACAAAGTGAGGGTGAGCGCAATTTGGCTAATCACCAGCCAATCCCGAGCACGTTTAGCCGATGGCGGATCGCCACTCCCTGAAGACCCTTCTTTCAATGCAAGCTGGACGTCCGCGTGCGAGGCCTGCCATGCCGGCCATAATCCGAAAAGCACCGTGGTGACCGATGCGACCAGAAAGGTGAATCCCAGCACACGCACATCAAAGGAAACTTCTTGAAACCGAGAAACGTCCCCCGGACTCAGCGCGACTAATCCGTTGCGAACCCAAACCGCAAAGAAAAAGCCAAGCGCTCCGCCAAGAACCGCTACCAGGAAACTTTCGGCCAAAAGCTTTTTGATGATTTGGCCGCGGGTCGCTCCGACTGCGGCGTGGATCGCGAATTCTCTCGCTCGCGCCGCACCTCGTGCGGCGAATAGATTGGCTAGATTGGCGCAAGCAATTAACAGAACGAGACCGACAGCTCCGAGCAGCAGTCCGAGATTTGTCCGGTACTTGCCGACCAGATTATCAAGCAACGGTGTAACGACGGCTGTTTCGCCGCGGTTTGTGTCCGGATACGTTTTCTCCAGACGCGCCGCGATCCCCTTCATTTCCGTCCGTGCTCGCTCAACCGTCACGCCGGGCTTGAGCTTGCCCCAAACGTAAATCATTGGATGGACTATTCGCGACATCCACACCCCGTTGTCGCTGCGTCGCATCATCGACAGCCAGAGATCCGTATCCTGCGGTAACGTTACTTGCCGCGGCATGACGCCGATCACTGTGTAACTCTGATCGTGAAGCGTGATTCCTTGGCCGAGAATTTTTGCGTCGCGGTTGAACGCGCGCTGCCAAAGCCGATCGCTAATGACGACCACCGGTGGCGCCCCAACTTTATCTTCGTCTTCGCTAAAGGTCCGCCCGATCTGGGGCGGCAGTCCGATGATGTTGAAAAAGTTTCGCGTGACCGCCGCGCATGAAACGCGCTCCGGGTCGCGTCCCGGAATTCCGCTGAGATTGCGCGATTCCTTATGAGTTGCGGCGAGATGTTCAAAAACGATGTTGTCCTTTTGCCAATCAAAATAATCCGGGAGCGCGACCGAATAATCCTGTCCCGGCCCGGACGATTCGTTCAGCACCATGATCCGGTCGGCATCAGCATAAGGCAGCGGCCGGAGCAGGACGGCGTTGATGATGCTGAAGATCGCGGTGTTCGCACCGATCCCGAGCGCGAGTGTCAAGACGGCAATCGCAGTGAACCCCGGAGATTTGCGGAGTTGGCGAAGAGCGAACCTTAGGTCGTTCATATCATTCGGTGCGTAGCGCCTGAATTACGTCGACGCGCGCGGCGCGTGCCGCGGGCAGCATGGACGCGATTACCGCGACCGTTAGAAGCACAAGTGCAGAGGCCGCCATCGCAAAAACGCCGGGCATGGTTACATCCGCGAAATAGCTGCGTGCCACCTGCGCCAGCACGAATCCGAATAACGCGCCCGCCACAATCCCCGCGGCGGCCATTGCGGCGCCTTCGGCGATAACGTCCTTGAAAAGACGCTGCGGCCCCGATCCAAGCGCCAGCCGGATACCAAATTCTCGTGTGCGCGCGCTCACAGAAAACGCCAGCACGCCCGCGACGCCGACCACTGCAATCGCCAAGGCAACCGCGGCAAACACGCCAAACACCACTGAATTCAAACGATGTGGAGTGAGCACCTCAGCGCGGACGTCTTCGAGCGTAGCGGCGCGCTCAATCGGTTGATCCGCCGACATGTCGCGAATGATGCGCGTAACCGGCGTGACG
>DATILK010000269.1:0-8108 GCA_035476555.1 Chthoniobacterales bacterium
CCGATCGCTGTCATCACTGAGATCACCGAAAAGACGCCGATCGTGATCCCCACCATTGTCAATCCGGAGCGCAGTTTGTTTGCGCCTAACGACTGCGTCGCCATGGAAAGAGTTTCGCGAAATTCCATGGCGTTATTCGTATCGAAGCGCCGTGACCGGATCCAAACGCGAGGCCGACCACGCCGGCGCGAAACCGGAAATCAGGCCGGTCATAACGGAAACAAACATGCCGACAAGGACGAGCCCGAACGAAAATTCGACGGGGAAGGACGGAAACGCCTTGCCGATTCCGAAGCACATGGCGTAAGCGAGCGTCAATCCGATCAGGCCTCCCACGATGCAGAGCGCGGTCGATTCGATCAGGAACTGAAGAAGGATCGTGCGCCGGCGCGCGCCGAGTGCTTTGCGCGTTCCGATTTCTTTCGTCCGTTCCTTCACACTCACGAACGTGATGTTCATGATCCCGATTGCGCCAACGAAAAGCGAAAGGCCGGTGATGAACAGACCCGCGATCGCAATCGAATTCTTCACCGGATCGAGCGTGCTCTTGAAAGCCTGTTGCTCGTTAATATTGAAATCATCCTTCTTTTCCGGCGGCAACCCGCGGACGCGGCGCATCAGACCGGTCAGCTCGCCTTTCGCCGCCTCCAGTTTTGTCTTATCGCGCACTTTGACCCGCACATCCGATTCGGCTTTGGCGCTGAAGAATTTTTTGAACGTCGGCAGCGGCACAATCACGATCGAGTCCAGGCTAAAGAGACCGAGAAACGAACCCTGCCGCGCGCCCACGCCCAGCACACGAAATTGTTGCCCGCTGATCTGCACCTCTTTTCCCACTGGACTCTCCCCCGGGAAAAGGGCGTCCGCTACGTCGTAGCCCAGCAGACAAACGTTCGCCGCGCCTTTCGTCTCCAACTCGTTAAAGAAGCGACCGTCGTTGAAATCGACAACGGAAATCAGCGGATAATCTGCAGTCGTCCCCTGGATGAAAATGCCGGTCACCTGATTGTCACCGCGTTTTACGTTCTTGACGATGTTCGAAGTCGGCACGGCGAGGAGCAGATTCGAGTTCGGCGTCGCCTCGATCATCCGGTTCAACGGCTCGGCATATTCGGTTTTGATTTCGCGCCGGTCGCGATAGTTCCACCAATCGTTTACGCGTGCCCAGGGAAACTGGCTTACGTAGAGCACGTCATCGCCGAGGATCGACATGCTTTTATCGAATCCGGTCTGGATCCCCGTAATCGCGGTCCCCATCAAGGTCACCGCGACGATACCGATGATCACGCCGAGCGCGGTCAGCATCGAGCGCGTCTTATTGGATTGCATCTGCGCGACTGCGATCTTCCAGCTCTCACTGAACTCGTAAATCAGGCGTTTCATGTTACGGCCAGTCTTTCGATTTCCGGTTGCTGGGCGTTGGCTGCATCGCTTTCGATCAAACCGTCTCGCAAGAAAACGGTCCGCCGCGCATGATGCGCAATATCCGGCTCGTGGGTGACGAGAATAATGGTGTGGCCGTTCTGATAAAGATTCTCGAGCAACTGCATGATCTCTTCGCCGGTCTTCGAGTCGAGGTTGCCGGTCGGCTCGTCTGCCAGAATAATCGACGGATCGTTCACCAGCGCGCGAGCAATCGCGACGCGCTGGCGCTGACCGCCCGACAACTCGTTAGGCTTATGCCGCAGCCGATCGCCGAGGCCGACGTCCCGTAACGCATTCGCGGCCTTCTCCTCGCGGATCTCGGGATCGAGGCCGGCGTAGATCAGCGGCAGCTCGACATTGCGCAAACTCGTCGAGCGCGGCAGGAGATTAAACGTCTGGAAAACGAATCCGATCTCGTGATTGCGGATTGCAGCCAGCTCATCGTCGTCCATCGCGGATACATCTTTGCCATTGAAAAAATAACGGCCCGAGCTCGGCGTATCCAAACAGCCGAGCATGTTCATGAGGGTCGATTTTCCGCTGCCGCTCGGACCCATGATTGCAAGATATTCGTTCCGGCGGATCTGAAGCGAAACGCCGCGCAAAGCATGCACCGTCTCTTCGCCCATCACGTAAACTTTCGTGATGTTCTCGATATCGATGACGACCGGCTCCATCTAATTAACCGGAAGCGAGAGCTCTTACTTCTTAGCTTCCTTCTCGATTTCCACCTTCGCGCCATCCTTCAATTTGCGGCTGATCGCGCTGTAGCTGCCCGAGATCACGTCATCGCCTGGCTGCACGCCGCTCTTGATTTCCATGTAAGTGTCGTCGGCGATTCCAGTCGTGACCTTGACCCAATGGGCCTTTCCGTCCTTGCCCATTGTGAAGACGCCTTTCGTGATTTTCTCGCGCTCGGCTTTCTCGGCTTGTTTCTCCAGTTTCTGATTGCTGAGCTCCGCGGCGTTGTCGCCTTTATCGGTCGCGGCCTGCTTTAGTTTCTTTTTCTCGATCTCTTCCGGGCTCAGGTTGCTGTCGCCGGTGCGGATGGTGACGCTTTGCATCGGAACGGCGACGACGTCCTTCACCATGTTCGTTTGAATTTCTGCCGTGCAACTCATGCCGGGCCGCAGCTTCACGTCGCTATCGTCGATGTGCGTCTTAACTTCGAAGTTGGTCACTTCTTCCTGGGTGCCGGTTCCGGTCGTCTTTCCCGTGTTCGCGATTTGAACGACGGTGCCGTGAAATTTGCGCTCGCCGTAGGCGTCAATTGTTACGATGGCTTTGTCGCCCACCTTCACGTTCACCACGTCGTTTTCATTCACGTCGACCTGCGCTTCCATACTGCTCAGATCGGCTACGCGCATAACTTCGGTTCCAGCGAATTGATTGGTGGCCACGACGCGTTCCCCGAGCTTGCTGTTTAGGACGGTTATCGTCCCATCAATCGGCGAATAGATCGTCGTCTTGGAAAGTTGATCTCGCGCTTGGCTCGAGCCCGCTTCCGCGCGTTCGATTTCATGTTGCGAGCTTTCATACGTCGACTTCGCCACGTCCCGCGCCGCCTGGGCCGCGGTGTAATCTGATTCAGCGATCATTTTCTTCGTGAACAGATCCTGGGCACGCTTGAGGTCCTGCTCCGTTTTTAGGAGGGTCGCTTTCGCCTGCAAATTCATGGCCTTTGCCGAACTGATGGCGGCTTCCTGTTGCTCCACGAGCGCCTTGTAGGAATCCGGCTTGATCTTCACCAGCAGCTCGCCCTTCTTGACCACTTTTCCGTCCTCAACCGGCAGGTCAGTAATTTCACCGGCCACTTCCGGCGAAATCTTTACCTCCACTTCCGGCTGAATTTTTCCGGTGGCCGAAACGGTTTGGACGATCGTTTTGCGGACCGCCTTCTCCGTCGTTACCGGAATGGGTTTCTCCCGTTTGCCCAGGATCGAGCCGACGACGATCCAAAGCAGGAGCAGACCGACGACACCAAAAATGATGTAGCGCCGGCGCCGGGAGCGGCGCTTGCGTGGCGATAGGGTAGGGGTAGGGGTAGCGACCTGGTGCATTTCGGTTTGGGGAGTAGTTGGTTCGACCGGGATAACAGTCTTTAGCGCTCTGGATAGCAAATCTCGTTCATTCCAAGTTTATAATCCCTGTCAAGCCGGCCAGATTTCAGGTAGTGTACCAGATTTCAGACCATCTCTTAATGTGTAGGTTTCGGTCGATATTGACGCTCATCTCCAAATAGATGCAACTAAGAGATCGCTTGGATTCAACCGCCCTTCGATGCCTGGACTCCGCTCGAGAATCTGGGCGATCCCCCAAACAGCGTGTTCCGCGATGAGCGGCTCGGGGTCGGCCGCCGCCCCTTGCAAGGCTGGCAGGTCTTTTTCATCGCCGACATTGCCCAGCGCGACGCAGACGTTTCGGAGAAAGCCGCGGCGCTTGATTCGTTTGATGGGCGAACGCCGAAACATCTCGCGGAACTTCACTTCATCGAGCGCCAGGTAATCGCGCAACTTCATCGCAACCGCCGGCCTCGCTGCGAACGCCGCTTCGCGCGAAACCGAGGCGAAGCGATTCCACGGACAGGCCTCGAGGCAATCGTCGCAGCCGTAAATGCGATCGCCGATGAGTGGACGCATTTCGACTGGGATCGGACCTTTCAGTTCGATCGTCAGATACGAAATGCAGCGTCGGGCATCGAGCCGATGCGGCTCGGTAATGGCGCCGGTGGGACAGGCCGTAATGCACCGGCCGCAAGAACCGCAGCGAGCTGTTTGCGGCGCATCCGCCGGCAGCTCCAATGTCGTCAGAATTTCGCCGAGAAAAAACCAGGTGCCGAGTTTCGAGTCGAGCAACATCGTGCTCTTGCCATGCCAGCCGATGCCGGCTTCGGCCGCGTGATCACGTTCGAGCACCGGGCCGGTATCGACGTAACATTTTTGCTTTCCACCCAGCTCTGCCAGAAACGCAGCGAGCCGCTCCAGTTTTTCCAACATCACGCCGTGGTAGTCATCGCCCCAGGCATAACGGGCGATTCTTCCGCTGCCTCGGACGCGCGGCTGTTCGCCCTGCCAGTAATTCAGGGCCACGACCACAATGGAACGGGCGCCGGGCAATACCTGCTGCGGATCGCAGCGTTTCTCCGCGCCGCGCTCCATCCAATCCATTTCCCCGGATGCGCCCTCGCTCAACCACCCTCGAAATTGATCGGCATGGCGCGGCGCCGTCGCGCTCGCGACGCGGCACGAATCGAAGCCAAGCTCCTTCGCGAAAGCAACGAGCCTATCCTTTGGAGCTGCCATCATCGTCTTCGAGACTTGCTAAAATCTTCCTCGCCACTTCATCGTGCTTCAGGCCCGACGTGTCCACTTCCACATCCGCCGCGCCGCGATAAAGGGACAATCGCGCCGCGAGCAAATCCTTCAGCGTCGCGCGTGGATTTGGCGTCTGAAGAAGCGGCCGTGTTGTTCTTCGCGAAATGCGCGCAAACAAGGTTTCTTCATCGGCCGACAAATAAATGATTGTTCCGAGCTCGCGCAGCAACGCGACATTTTCCCCACGCAAAACAATACCGCCGCCCGTCACGATGATCGCCTGCGCTTTACCGAGCAATTCTCGCAGCGCCTCCGTTTCAGCATCGCGAAATTTGTTTTCACCGTGGATCTCGAAAATTTCCGGAATCGAGAGGCCGAAACGCGCTGCCACCATTTCATCGGTATCGAACCGCGCCAGGCCGGTGATCCGCGCGAGGGTTCGCCCGACGGACGATTTTCCCGCTCCCATAAATCCAATCAGCACGATGGCGTCGCCGCGTTTCTTCATTCGAAAAAGCTCTTTGCAAGCAGAGCAGTTCTAGGGAAGTGATGAAAGTCTATCATGGCTGAGCACAAAAATTCCGGTGCGCTGGTCGCCGTCGTCATGGGGAGCACGTCGGATTGGGAGACAATGCGGCACGCGGTGGAGTTGCTCGACGACTTCGGCGTGCCTAACGAACACAAAATCGTTTCCGCTCATCGCACGCCGGAAATGATGGCGGAATTCGCGCGCACGGCCGCGGAGCGCGGACTGCGCGTGATCATTGCCGGCGCGGGCGGCGCGGCGCATCTGCCGGGCATGCTCGCTGCGCACACCTGGCTGCCGGTCCTCGGCGTCCCCGTCCAATCGCATGCGCTTCACGGAATGGATTCGCTCCTTTCGATCGCGCAAATGCCGGCGGGAATTCCAGTCGGCACGCTCGCAATCGGCACCGCCGGCGCCACCAACGCCGCGTTGCTGGCCGCGTCCATTCTGGCGACGACCGACGAGAAGGTTCGCAAGAAACTCGAAGCGTTTCGAAAGCGGCAAACCGACGCGGTGCTGACGCAACGCGTGCCATGACGCAGCGCTACCTGCCGGGCGCCACCATCGGTCTGATGGGCAGCGGCCAGCTCGGCCGCATGTTTGCCATCGCGGCGCGCCGGATGGGTTATCGCGTCCACGTTTTCAGCCCAGAACGCGATACGCCGGCGGGGCAATTCGCCGATCGCGAAGTGACCGGCGCGTATGAAGATGAATCGGCGGTGCGTGAATTCGCGAAGGATCTCGATCTGTTGACCTTTGAATTCGAGAACATTCCGCATCAGACAATCGATTGGTGCGCCGCGGAGTGCGAAGTACGTCCGGCCGGCTCAATTTTACACACCGCCCAGAACCGGCTGCGGGAAAAAGATTTTCTTTCTTCGGCTGGGATCCCTGTAGCGCCGTACCGCGCCGTTCGAAGCGCGTCCGATCTCGCTCGCGCCTTCGAGCAAATTAAAACGCCAGCCATTCTGAAGAGCGCCGCCTTTGGCTACGACGGCAAGAGCCAGCGTTTGATCGAAACACCGGATGGCGTTGAAGCGATTTGGTCGGAACGGTCGGGCGACGAATTGATTTTGGAACGCGCCATCGATTTCGAGAAAGAAGTTTCCGTGATCGTCGCGCGCGGGATCGACGGTGAGGTGGCGACGTTCCCAGTCTGCGAAAATCTCCATCGCGACCACATCCTCGACATCACGGTCGTCCCAGCGCGCGTGTCAGAGACAGTCGAGAAATCAGCCGCCGATCTCGCGCGCGCGATCGCGGAGAAAATGGAACTGGTCGGTTTGCTCGCAGTCGAAATGTTTTTGCAGGGCGACGGCAATCTCTTGGTGAACGAGCTGGCGCCGCGACCGCATAACTCCGGGCATTGGACGATCGAAGGCTGCGCGACGAGCCAGTTTGAACAGCACGTGCGCGCGGTTTGCGGATTATCGCTCGGATCGAAGCAGATTCTTCGACCCGCCGCGATGGCGAATCTGTTGGGCGATATCTGGAGCGACGGAGAACCTGACTGGGCGGCGTCCCTGGCCGTTCCCGGCGTTCACCTCCATCTCTATGGCAAGCATCACCCGCGGCCGCGCAGAAAAATGGGACACCTGACTGCGCTGGCCGAAAATGCGGAGGCTGCAATTGCAGCAGTTTCAAAAGCGCGCGCAGCGCTCCAACGGCCAACGCCGTGAAGACCGAAGTCCTCCAAGCTGATACTCCGGAAACGGCGACTTGTGCGGTTGAGCTCTTGAGGGAAGGGGAAGCAGTCGCTCTTCCGACTGAGACCGTCTATGGCTTGGCCGCGGACGCGCTGTCAGACAAAGCGGTTCTCAAAATCTTCCAAGCCAAGTCCCGTCCGCGATTTGACCCGTTGATTGTGCACTTGCCAGACGAGAATTGGATCGAACGCGTCGCGATCGTCGATTCTTCAGTTGAAGACAAATTCGCTCGATTGCGTAAACAATTCTGGCCAGGCCCGTTGACCTTTATTTTTCCGCGACAGCCGGTGATCTCCGATGTTGTCACTGCCGGCCTTGATACTGTCGCCATTCGGTTCAGCTCTCATCCTGTTTTCCGAAAAATCAGCGCAGCCTTCGGCCGCCCACTCGCCGCCCCTAGCGCCAACCGGTTTGGCCGGCTCAGTCCAACCGCAGCCGAGCATGTTCGCGCGGAACTCGATGGCTTGATCCCGCTCATTGTCGATGCCGGACCGACGAGCCATGGTTTGGAATCGACAATTATCGCGCTCCGGAACGGCCGTATCGAAATTTTGCGTCGCGGTCCGATTACGGAGAAACAACTCAGCGCGTTCGGCGAAGTAGTGGTTATTGGCGCAACGCATCATCCGGAAGCGCCCGGTCAATTGCCGAGTCATTACGCGCCGAGGACCCGGCTCGTTCTGGTGGAAAATGCAGCTGACTTTGATTCCAAATCCGGCCAACGATTGGGATTATTAAGCTGGAGAGCCAAGAGCGATGCGCGCTTCGCCGCAATTAGGCAACTGAGCGAGCGCCAAGACCTGGTTGAGGCCGCGACGAACCTCTTTCGATTGCTTCGCGAACTGGATGCCTGCGATCTCGACCTGATCGTTGCCGAGGAATTGCCCGACGAAGGTCTCGGCGCTGCGATCAACGACCGATTGTCGCGAGCTTCTTCCGTTAATTAGCTTTGTGGGCGATTGCCGCCTCGATGAAACCCTTGAAGAGAGGGTGCGGCTTGTTCGGCTTGCTTTGGAATTCTGGATGATATTGGCAGGCGAGGAAATAAGGATGATCGCGAAGCTCAACCAACTCCGCGAGTGCGCCGTCAGGCGATGTACCTGAAATGGTGAAGCCTTTTTCGTCCATCTTTTCGCG
>DATILK010000270.1:0-5900 GCA_035476555.1 Chthoniobacterales bacterium
AGAAAAAGAAAAAGCCCGGAGCGAAAAAATCGCCCCGGGCTTTTCGGAAAATATCGCCCCGCAGGTGCCGTTTAGGTGGATATCCCGTTCCCTTTCGGTAACGGGCGGATAACCGCCGCCGCAGCGTCTGACTTCCAATTAAGGCATGTCATTTTCTCCGACGACCAAGTCTCCTGGTTTCTGAAATATCGGTTCGGGAATCACACCTGTAATCTCGAACATCGCAGGGTAAATTGGTCGAAAGTTCTCGGTTGAGAGTTGAGCGAAAAACACTGGTTTCCATCCCAACCCTCAATGGAAAACTCCCGACCGCCTATCAAAGAACTACTCCCTGAGTTCCACGCCCAATTCCCGTTGCAACCGCTCGCGAATCTTCGCGTGGACCACGGTGATCTCTTCGTTTGTGAGTGTGCGAGTTTTGTCCCGGTACGTCAATGCATATGCCATTGATTTTTTTCCCGCGCCGAAATTTTGTTCTTGCCCTCCGCTGAAAACATCGAACAGCTCCACACTCTCGAGGAGCGTTTCGTTTGCGGTAACGATCGTCGCCAGAATTTTTTCGTGCGATAAATCTTCCGGCACGATCATCGCGATGTCGCGCGTGATCGCGGGAAACTTGTCGATCTCGCGATAGAACGGCCGCGCCGCGGAATGAGATTCCAGGTTCAGCTCAGCGAATAAAATCGGCGTCGTCGCGCCAATCGTCTTCGCCCGATCCGACGAGACTTGTCCTGCGAATCCGACGCGCTGCTCATTGGAAAAAATTTCGACGGCGAGAACCAGGTTCGGTTGCTCCGTTCGCTTGAAGATGGCGGGCCCGACGGTTGATTCGATCACGCCCTTGAGATCGAAATAATCAAACGTTCGATTTTGCGAACGCCAGTGAACAGCGGGCTCCATTTTTCCCCAAAGGACGATGGCGAGATGCCGTTCTTCCTTCGCGTCCGGCGGCAGGAACACGCGACCCAGTTCAAACATCGCCACGCGTTGAGCGCCCGCCAGGACGTTGCGCTCCAAAACGTCGAGCAGCGGCGAAAAGAAATTTCTTCGTAACGCGGCGTGATCTTCATTCAGTGGATTCCGGAGTTCGATCGCGCCTTCCAGCACGCCCGCTTTCCTCGAGATTAGTTTGGAAGTGCGAGCTTCAGTGAGTCCACGACCGATCAAGCGCGCGCGCATATCGGCTTCAAAATCGTGACTGCGATCGGCTGCTGATTCAGGCGTGAACCGGCTGCGATAGTGCACCGGCACATTCGCGATCCCGAAAGCGCGCACGATTTCTTCGATCAAATCGACGTCGCGCTGGAGATCGAAACGATGGCTCGGAATGCGCCACGAACTTTGGTCTTTACTCGAACTGGCCGGCTGCAACCCGAAGCGCTGCAAGATTTCGTCGACGCGGGTCGGCAGGATTGAGATACCGATCAGTTCGTCAACGTGCGGGTAGCGCAGCGAAACGTCCGACGGAGCCGAGGGAAGTTTTCCGGCGGTCGCGATTTCCGCGGCCGGATTCGCGCCCGCGATCTCGCGCATCAAGTCCGCGGCACGATTTGAGGCGGCGAGAACCATTCCCGGATCGACTCGACGTTCGAAACGATAGCTCGCGTCGCTCGCCAGGTTCAAAGTGCGCGCCGTGCGCCGAATGCTCGCCGGCAGAAACCAGGCTGCTTCCAACAAGATGTTCTTCGTCGATTCGCTCACGCCGGTTTCTTCGCCACCCATCACCCCCGCGAGACCGACCGCGCTTTCTTCATCAGCGATGACGAGGTTGTCGGGATTGAGCGAATAAGTTTTTCCATCGAGCGCGAGGAACTTCTCGCCATCCCGCGCCAAGCGAACACGGATCGCGCCTTTCAATTTGTCGGCGTCGAAGGCGTGCGTTGGCTGACCCAGCTCGATCATCACGAAGTTTGAGATATCGACGATGTTGTTGATGGAGCGAATGCCGACGCTTTCAATTTTTGCGCGCAACCATTCAGGGCTCGGTCCGACCTTTACGTTGTCGATTTTGCGAAACGAAATGAACGGACATTCGTTCGGCGCCGCAATCTCGATGGAACCGGCCCATCCCGGCGCCCCTTCGCCCGGCCGTGGCGATGGCGCCGCAGCTCCAGTCAGCGCCGCGATATCTCGCGCCAAACCGAAATGGCTCAGCAGATCGCCTCTGTTCGGCGTAATCTCGACGTCGAAGATTGTGTCTTCCGGAAACAACGACGCGATCGGCTCGCCGATCTTCGCGTCGGGCGACAGAATCAGCAGCCCGTCGCTGTCCTCCGAAAGTCCGAGCTCACTTGGACTGCAAAGCATTCCCTGCGATTCGACGCCGCGCAGCTTGCTCGCTTTGATCTTGAGATTGCCGACCAGCACTGCGCCGGGCAACGCGAGTGGAACTTTATCGCCGGCTTTGTAATTTTTCGCGCCGCAAACGATCTGGCGCGGCTGCCCGCTGCCGTCATCGACCTGACAAACACTGAGTCGGTCCGCGTTCGGATGCTGCTCGGAAGTTTTGATCTGTGCGACCACGACGTTATCGAAATTCGCACCGCGCTTCTCGATGCCTTCGATCTCGATGCCGGACATCGTCAGCAATTCCGCGAGCTCATCGGTGCTCGCCGGCAGCTCGACAAATTCTCGCAACCAGTTAACGGAAAATTTCATGCGAACTGTCTCAGGAACCGCAGATCGTTCGCGGCGAAATAACGAAGATCGGGAATGCCGAACAGGATCATGGCGAGACGATCCATCCCGAGACCGAACGCGAACCCGCTCCACTTTTCCGGATCGTAAGCGTTGTCGCCGCGCGCGGAATTGACCTGCTCATACACGGCAGGATGCACCATGCCGCAGCCGCACATCTCCAGCCATTGCTCGCCGCCTCGGAGCGCCTTCGATTTCACATCCACTTCCAGGCTCGGCTCGGTGAACGGAAAATAATGCGGACGGAAACGAATCTGCGTTTCAGCGCCGAAAAGTTCGCGGAGGAAAAACTCCAACGTTCCCTTCAGATCGGCGACCGTCACCATTTCGTCGACGTAAAGACCTTCGATCTGGTGGAACTGCGCGGCGTGAGTGGCGTCGACTTCATCGCGGCGATAAGCCGCGCCCGGTGCGATGATGCGGATTGGTGGCGGCGCTTTTTCCATCGTCCGAATCTGCACGGTCGAAGTGTGGGTGCGCAGCAGCCGGCCGTCCGGCAGATAAAAGGTGTCCTGTTCGTTACGCGCCGGGTGATCGGGCGCGGTGTTGAGCGCGTCGAAGCAATGCCATTCCGTTTCCACATCCGGGCCTTCCGCGAGCGCGAATCCCATTCGCCGAAAAATGCTGATGCTGCGATCGAGCATTTGGGTGAGGGGATGCAACGTTCCGATTTCGGCCGCAGTGCCCGGCAACGAAATATCGATGTTCGCCAGCGCGCGCGTTTCCTTTTCATTGCGCAGTCGCTCCGCGCGTTCCGCGATCGCGGCCGTCACCGAGGTCCGCGCTTCGTTCAGCAATTTCCCGACAATTGGTTTTTCGTCCTTGCTGAGCGATTTCATCCGTTCAGCCCACGCGGAAATACTGCCGGCCCGGCCGAGATAGCGGACGCGAGCGGCTTCCAGCGATTGCTCTTCAGTTGCAGCTGTGACGTCGGCGAGCGCCGCGTCACGCAATTGTTCCAGCTCGTGTGGCATCGAAAGACGAGTGTTCAACGTCCAGCGTCGAACGTCCAATTCTGAATTGTAGGGCAGGCGCATCGCCTGCCGCGGTTCGAGGCAAGCGGTGCGCTTGCCCTACAAAACATCGAAGCGGTTCTACGCCGCTTTCTTTTTGCTCTTCGCCTTCTCATCGAGCGCGGTCTTCACCTGCTCGACGATTCCCTTGAACGCGGCTTCGTCGGTGATCGCGAGATCGGAAAGGATTTTGCGATCGAGCCCGATATTCGCGGCCTTCAATCCTTCGGCGAAACGGCTGTAGGTGAGGCCCTGCGCCCGGACCGCGGCGTTGAGCCGTTGGATCCAGAGATAACGGAAGGTGCGCTTCCGCGTTTTGCGATCGCGATACGACCAATACTTGGCCTTCATGGTCGCGTCCTTCGCGTAACGGAAAAGTTTGGAACGGCGGCCGCGGTAACCCTTGGCGGCGTCGAGGACGCGTTTGCGGCGCTCCCGGCTGGCGGGAGCATTAGTAGCTCTTGGCATTCTGTTTTTAGCGTCGCCGCGGCGACACTCCTTCTTTCAGCGAATTGTTTTTTTCGTTATTGATCTGCGCGACCTCATTCGCTGATTCGGCTCCGCTTCGCGGAACCAGGTGAGCAGATCGACGCGACGCATCTGGCGTTCGCGGGCCGGAAAGTAACACGATCGGGATTGTAGACAACAAATTGTGTTCAGTCCTAAAATCGCGGCGTGCACTGGCTGGGCCGACATCGCCGCCTCGTGGTGGCGGCAATTTGCGCGTTCTGCGCGGGAGTAATTTTCCTGGCCCATTTCTTTCCGGCGCTCCCATTCCTTTCCGGCATCTGGCGACAGGAACAGAGCTTCGAGGATTTTCTCCAACGCGAAGGCCGCAAGGCCCGGACCCATCCCGAATTCATTTTCCTCGGGATCGATCAGTCGACCCTCGAGCTGCCGCCATTTTCACCCGAGGAACTGGCGAGCAGTCGCGCCTTACAACTCATGACCGAGCGGCCCTATCCATGGTCGCGAGAAGTCTGGGCTCTTCTGCTTGATCGGCTCTTTGGCGCCGGAGCGCGCGCCGTGATGTTCGACTTTGTCTCTAATCCGCCGAACGAAGGCGATCCCATTTTCCACGAGGCTCTCGACCGCTATCGCGACCGGGTGGTAATCGGAGCGAACTTCGATTTTTCCAAGGGCATGCAGGCAGTGCTGCCCAACGCCAACCTGATTCCGCCGCCGGCGTTGCAGGACGACCGCGTCGGATTCGTAATATTTTTTTCCGACCCGCTCGATCGAAAGGTTCGCTCCGTCCGTTACATGGTTTCGGACCGGCTGCTGGCTGGCCAGGAGTCGTACCCGTCCGAGGAAATTTATTACGCGATGTCGACTCGGATGCTGAAGAAAATCGGGCACGAGAAGGATCTGTTCCAGGACTTTCTGCCTCATCCGTTTCGTTTCGGGTCGAACGACGCCTATCCGGCCCATGCCCTTTATGAAGTGTTCGATCCGAAGCTGTGGCACGCCCCGATTCCAGCTTCTCGCGATTCAGGGAGCGGGTTTGGCGACGGCGCGTTTTTCAAAGACAAAGTCGTAGTCGTCGGCGCGTCGTCACAAATCGCGCACGATTTTGTGCCGACTCCGATGAGTCCCGACACGCCGGGGCCGACTTTGCACATTCACGCCATGGCGGCGACGATCGATCACGACTTTCTCCATCCGACTTCGGAGTGGACTGATCTGATGCTGGTGGCAGTGGCGGCGTTTTTGGCGTGGGTGCTGATTGCTTTCGTCCGGCGACCGGTCATTTGTCTCATCGGCCTGGTCGCGGTCGCGGTGGCGTATCTCGCCTTTGCGCGAATCGCCTACGACCGTACGGGATTGCTCGTGGTGGTGGTCCCGGTGCTTTCGGGCTTTCTCGTGGCGGGATTTCTCTCGTTAGGCTTCGAGTTCGTTCTCGAGCGAATGGAAAAGCTGCGGACGCGCCGCACGCTGGAGCGTTACGTTTCCAAAAATCTCGTCAAAGAGATTCTCGAAAATCCGGACAGTTTCTACAGCGCCCTCCGCGGAGTCCGATTGCCGGCGACGATCCTGTTCTCAGACATCGTGGGTTTCACCACTCTTACGGAGAGCGCGGATCCGGAAAAGCTGGTCGCGCAGTTGAACGAATATCTCAGCCGGATGACGGCTGCCGTGTTCGAGAACAATGGGACGCTGGATAAGTTTATCGGCGACGCTGTCATGGCG
>DATILK010000271.1:0-8056 GCA_035476555.1 Chthoniobacterales bacterium
GACGATGGCGAAGAAATTGTTCCCCGGGGAAAATCCGATTGGTCGCCGTCTCATCACTGGGATTCAATCAATTCCGCGCGAAGTCGTGGGCGTTTCCGGCGACGTCCGCGCGGAAAATTTGTCGCTGCCGCCAGGAATCGAAATGTATTACCCGTCGGCGCAGCTCGATGGTGCGTTCCAAAGCATCGTGGTGCGAAGCGAACGGCCGGCGGCGAGTCTGCGCACGGAATTGATCGGCGCGGTCCACTCGCTCGATCCCGGCCTGCCGATCGACCAGGTGCAATCCTACGGAGAAGTGTTGTCGGCGGCCACGGCCGATCGCCGCCTCTCGATGTATTTGCTCGGCGGCTTCGCCGGGCTCGCGCTCGCCCTTGCCGGAATGGGAATTTATTCGGTCATCGCGTACGGCGTCGCGCAACGGACGAACGAATTCGGAATCCGTTTCGCGCTCGGTGCCGCGGCGCGCGACGTGATTGGTCTCGTGATGAAAGAAGGACTGCGACTGTCGATCGCGGGTCTCGTGGTTGGTCTCGGCGTTTCCTTTGCGGTCACGCGCTTGATGCAGCGGTTGCTTTTTGAAGTGAGTCCGCGAGATCCGTGGCTCTACGGCGGCGTCGCGCTGTTCATCTGCGCGGTGGCCGCGCTCGCGTGTTTCGTCCCCGCGATGCGCGCCACGCGCATCGATCCCATGCAGGCCTTGAGAACGGAGTAATTTTATGATCCAGGATTTTCGATTCGCGTTTCGCCAGCTCTGGAAGGCGCCCGGCTTCACCGCTGCCGCGGTCGTCGTGCTCGCGCTCGGCATCGGCGTGAACACCGCGATCTTCAGTCTGGTCAACGTGATGTTGTTCCAGCCGCCGACCTACGCGCGCCCCGCCGAAATTGTTCAGCTTTTTTCTCAGGACAAAAAAGATCCGAAGACTTTCCGCGGCTTTTCCTATCCGACCTATCGCGACGTTCGTGAGCAGAACACGGTCTTCTCCGGGCTGGTCGCGCACGACGATTTGATCGTCGGTCTGGGGGAAAAGGGAAATACCCGGCGCTCGGTCGCAGATATGGTGAGCGCCAACTTTTTCTCCGTGCTTGGGGTCGCGCCAGCTTACGGGCGGTCGTTTCTCCCGGAGGAAGAAATTCCGGGGCGCAATCTGCGGGTGGCGGTGGTGAGTTATTTGTTTTGGGAGAAACATTCGCGCGATCCATCGTTGATCGGCCAATCGCTTCAGATCAATGGCCGGCCGTTCACGATCGTCGGCGTGATGCCGAAAGGGTTCACCGGCCTAACGAGTGTTTTTTCGCCGGAGATGTGGCTGCCGCTCGGAGTTTATGACGAGATCGCCAACGATTCCACGGGGGTCAGGACGAACTCGCTCGCCGATCGCGGTCTGGACAGATTGATGGTCGTTGGCCGGCTCAAGCCCGGGCTTTCAGCCGCGGCGGCGGAGCCGGCGCTCAAAGGCCTTGCCACCAATCTCGAGGCGGCGTTTCCGGTCCAGCAAAAAAACCAAACCTTCATGACGGCGCCGCTCCTGTCGTTCGATACGAGCACGAGTCCCGGGGACACCAAACCGATCGTTACAATCGGAGCGCTCCTGACTGCGATGGCCGGCGTCGTGTTGCTCGTCGCCTGTTTGAATCTGGCTAACATGCTTCTCTCGCGCGGCACTGCCCGGCGAAAAGAGATCGCGATCCGGCTCGCGCTGGGCGGCACCCGCGGTCGGATTGTGCGGCAGCTTCTCACCGAGGGATTTGTCCTCGCGCTTCTCGGCGGCGCGTGCGGGCTTCTCCTCGGCATCTGGTCCTCCGATCTCCTGGTCGCGTCGCTTCGCGCAGTGCTTCCTTTCGATTTCATCTGGTTGAGCGGTCCGAATCCTACGATCCTGGGCGCGACCCTGGTCTTCTGCGTTCTCGGGACAATTTGCTTCGCTCTCGGTCCGGCCCTCAAGCTCTCGCGGCTTTCGGTGATCGGAGATTTGAAACAACAAGCCGGCGAAGATGCGCGGAGGCGGCGCTGGAAATTTCTTCCACGTAATCCGCTGGTCGTCGCGCAAGTTGCGTTTTCCCTCGCGCTCGTCACAGCCGCGGCGCTTTTCATTCGCGGCGCTTCGAAGGCAGCGTCGGTCGACTCAGGATTGCATACCGACACGACGTTTCTCGTAGAAATCGACGCGAGCCTGGGCGGCTTCGACGAAAAGCGGACGCAGGATTTGTATCGAAGGCTTGGCGAAAAATTCGGGGCGCTTCCTGGCGTCGAGCATGCCGGTCTTTCGGCGATGGTTCCATTCGGCATCAGTTTTGTGAAGCGCGACGTGCAACTGGCCGGCGTTCATCCCGCGCCGGATAGCAAGCCAGCGACAGCGGCGGAGGGACGCGCGTTCTCACCCTGGTGGAACAGCGTCGGCGCGGATTATTTTGCCGCGGTTGGTTTGCCTCTGTTGCGCGGGCGTTCCTTCACCGAAAGGGAAGCGAGCCAGCCGGGCGGACCCGTTGTCGCTGTCATCGACGATACCCTGGCCAAAAAACTATTCCCGGACGGCGACGCGCTCGGCCAGCGGATTCAATTCCCAATCCGCCCCGAGGCCGCGCCGGAAAATCCCGCGAACGACAGCAACGAGATCAAGCGCGGCGAAACGATCGAGATCGTCGGAATCGTGCCGACCACCAAGGTTCGATTGTTTGAGAAGGAGCCGGCCGGCGCGCTCTATCTTCCCTTTGCGCGCGCCTTTCACAGTGACGTGTTCTTCTATGTGCGGTTCGCCTCGCTTCGTGAGGAGAATGAAGCCGCGACGGCGGATCTGCTGCGCCGAACCGTTCAAGACGTCGATCCTCTTCTGCCGGTTCTCGAGTTGAGGACGTTCGCGAAACACATGGACGGGAATCCGCAGCTCTGGATTGTCCGCGCCGGGGCGTCGCTGTTTTCAATTTTTGGCGGGCTCGCGCTCGGCCTTGCCGTGGTCGGGATTTACGGTGTAAAGGCGTACTCGGTCGCCCGACGGACGCGCGAAATCGGCATCCGGATGGCGCTCGGCGCCGAGGGTAAGACGGTGCTGTGGATGATCCTCCGCGAAGGCTTTGTCATGATTGCTGCCGGTCTCGGAATCGGATTGCTGCTCGCAGTCGCAACTGGAAAAATCGTCAGCAGCATTTTGTTCGCAGTCAGCTCGACTGATCCTTTCGCTTTCACAATCGCCCCCGTGGTTTTGATGACCGCGGCATTGCTGGCAACGTGGCTGCCCGCGCGGCGCGCCACCAAAATCAGCCCCATGACAGCACTGAGAACGGAATGAAAAAACTAATCTACTCTTCGTTGTGCATGGCGATCGCCTTCGCCGTGAATGCTCACGCCGGCTCCGGCCTGCGTGATGAAATTACCGATTCGTTTGTGGTGAAACCGGGCGGGACGCTGAACTTCGATTCCGACCTGGCCAGCGTCGAAATCACCACGAGCGAGAGCGAAACGCTCCGCGCCGAGTTCGTTCGCGAATTCAAAGTCAGCAATGCGCAGGAAGCCGATGCGCTCCGCCAAAAGCTCGACGTCCAGATGACCAAGACGGACAACGACGTGAAAATCACCGTCCATTGGGCCGGCGATCGGTACGACCGGAAGCTGCGAAAAGTTCACGTCAGTTTCCGGATCGCGATGCCGCGCAAATTCAATCTCGATCTGCGCACCGTGGGGAGTGCGCGGATCGGTAATCTCGACGGGACCGTGAAGGCCGCCATTAACGGCGGCAGCATCCAGTTTCGCGACGTCAACGGTCCATTGGTGGCGCGGACAAACGGCGGCAGCATCACCGTTCGCGATGTCGGCGGCGATGTCGAAGCGACCAGCAACGGCGGCTCGGTCTCGGTAGGTCGCGCGAACGGAAAAGTGATGGCGCGCGCCAATGGCGGCAGCGTCTCGATCGACGAAGCGACCGATGCGATCGACGCGAAAGCGGCCGGCGGGTCGGTCGCGGCTTACATTTCAAAACAACCCCGCGGCGATTCGAAGTTGATCGCCGAGGCGGGGAACGTGGAGCTGCGGTTGCCGGAATCGATTGCGATCAATATCGATGCGTCGTGCAGCGCCGGACGGTTAAGCAGCGATTTCAGTCTTTACGGTCATCAGGACGAAGACCGGTTGAAAGGGACCATCAACGGCGGCGGCCCGCTCGTCATGGTGCGTGCGTCGGCAGGCAACGTTCACATTCGGAAATAATCGCGTGATGCTCACCGACCTTCGTTACGCCTTTCGCCAACTGCGCAAAGCTCCCGGGTTCACCGCCACCGCGCTGGCGACGATCGCGATCTGTCTCGGGGCGAACCTGGCGATCTTCGGGATCATCAATTCCATCCTCCTTCGGCCACTCCCATTTCCGAATGCGGGCCGCCTGGTCACGATTTACAACACGTATCCGAACGCCGGCGTCCAGAACGACGGGTCGTCGATCGCGAACTACTACGAACGGCGCGGCAACATCGCGGCGTTCGAGAGCCTGTCGATTTGGATGGAGCGCAGTGAAGTCGTCGGCGAACCTGGATCAACCGAGCAGATAGGAGTCATTCGCACTTCGCCGGAGTTTTTTGCAACTCTCGGCGTAAGCCTTCCGCTGGGACGCAGCTTCACCGAGGAAGAATCGATCAATCAAAGGAATGTCGCTATTCTGACGGACGCGTTTTGGCGCCAGCGTTTCAATTCCGATCCTAACGTGGTTGGTCGCGAAGTCCGCGTGAATGGTATCCCGAGAGAGATCGTTGGCGTCCTGCCTCCTGGTTTTCGCTTTCTCTCGTCGGAGGCGCGCATTTTCGTCTCGATAAAATCGAGTGAAGAACAGCGCGGGTCGAAAGCGCGCCATTCCGGCGGCGGAGCGATACACATGATCGCGCGTTTGAAACCGGGTGCCACGATCGCGGAAGCGCAGGCCCAGATCGACGCGCACAACGCCGAGATGGAGAAAGATAATCCGGAGGCGAAAATGATGGCCGAAGCCGGCTTCCGTTCGCCCGTGGTCTCACTTCATGCCGAACACGTTCGCTCCATTCGCCCGACGCTTTTGTTGCTCCAGGCCGGCGTCTTTTTCCTTCTGCTCATCGGCGCGGTGAATTTGGTGAACCTGCTTTTGATTCGCGCGAGCGGACGCGCGAAAGAGATGGCGATCCGTCAATCAATGGGCGCCGGCCGCGGACATGTCGTGGCTCAAGTGATGACGGAAACGGTGTCGCTCACGTTGGCGGGCGGCGTTCTGGGTGTAATCGCAGGCTCCTGGGGGACTCATCTCCTTGCCATTCTCGGCGCCAATCGATTACCGCTTGGCGCGCACGTTGCGTTTGACGGCTGGCTCGCGACGATCGGGCTCGTTGGCTCCGTTGTTCTTGGAATTGTAATCGCCGCGCCGATCGCCTGGTTCAATCTGCGCAGCCATTTGGCGAATGCGCTTCAAGCAGAATCGCGGACGGGAACTGCGAGTCGTGCCGCACAGAATCTACGCCACGGGTTCATCGTCGCGCAGATCGCGCTCGCGTTCGTTCTCCTGGCCGGCGCGGCCCTGCTCGGGTTGAGCCTGAAAAAAGTGATGGCCGTTTCTCCGGGCTTCCAACCCGATCATGTTCTTACCGGCGAATTCACTGTCCCCTGGCAAAGTGATCCGAATCGTCGCGTCGCGATCGCTGATCGCCTGCTGGAATTGATCCGCCAACAGCCGGGCGTGACGGCAACCGGAGCGATCACGGACATGCCGCTCAGTGGCGATACCCCCCAAAGCGCGATCGCCCCGAAGGACTATGTGCCGCCGGCCGGCCAATCGGCCCAAGGTCATTATACCTATGGCGTGACCGGCGATTACTTTTCGGCGCTCGGCATTCCGTTGCGCGAAGGACGGTTTCTCAACTCGGACGATTCCCACCGGCCGGAACGCGTCTGTGTCGTGGACGAAGATTTTGCGCGACGTTATTGGCCCAACGGCGGCGCGCTCGGGCAAAGGCTCGCGGAGGGCAGCGAGCGTGATGACGCGAAATTATCCACGATTGTCGGTGTGGTCGGCTCGGTGAAACAGACGGATCTCACCGAACCGCACGGCCAGGGGGCAGTTTACCTGCCGTTCTATCGAGAGAACTCCTATTATTTCGTGGTCACGCGCACGAGCCAGCGCCCCGAAGCCTTCGCCGGGACGCTTCGTAGACTCGTTCGCTCGGCTGATCCGGATTTAGCGATCGATAACATCCGCTCGATGGATACGCGGGTCGCGGACAGTCTCATCGCGCGGCGGTCGCCCGCGCTGCTTGCCGGAATCTTCGCCGGCGTCGCACTTCTGCTCGCGAGCATCGGGACTTACGGCGTTCTAAGTTACGCCGTGGCGCAGCGGACCCGCGAGATCGGCATTCGCATGGCGGTCGGTGCGCAACGCGAACAAATCAGCGCGCAATTTCTGAAAATCGGGCTGCGCTTATTGATCGCGGGCACTGTCATTGGATTCATCGGCGCCGCGCTCTCCGCTCGCGCCCTGCAAAGCATTCTCTTCGATGTTCCGCCGCTTCATCCGGCGACGTTCGCCGCCACCGCCGCAATCATGACCGTTGTTTGCCTGGTCGCCTGCTGGCTGCCTGCGCGGCGCGCCAGCCGCACCGATCCAATGGAAGCGTTGCGATCTGAATGAAGGAAGTGACGAGTGACGTGTGACGTGAAATTCAGAATTAGGAACCAAAGAATATGTTAAACGATTTCCGCTACGCTCTCCGGCAGCTCATCAAAGCGCCGAGCTTCACCATCGTTGCGATCCTCACGCTCGCGCTCGGCATTGGCGCCTGCACGGCGATTTTTTCGGTCGTGAATGTCGTCCTGTTGCAGCCGCTCGATTACTCGAAGCCGCATCGCATCGTCAATATTCGGGAAACGAATTTACCCAAGTTTCCTGAGTTCTCGGTCTCGCCGCCGAACTACCTCGATTGGCAAAAGCAGACGAAATCTTACGATTATCTGGCCGCTTACACCGGTGCGCGCATTAATCTCACGGGGAACGGCGAGCCGCAGCAGCTCCTTGGCATCAAAGCGACCGGCCATTACTTCGACGTCTATGGAATCAAGCCGGTCGTCGGTCGGTTCTTGCTGCCGGAAGAAGATGCGCAGGGGAAAAATCATGTCGTCGTCCTGAGTTACGGCTTCTGGCAACGCGTGTTTGGCGGCGCGCGTGATGTGGTGGGACGCGCCGTTCAACTTAACGGCGAACCGTACCAGGTGGTCGGAGTGGCTCCGTTCGGCTTTGGCCTAACGGGTAAAATAGATGCGTGGCTGCCGATGGCGTTCAAGCCTGACGAAACGGCGAACGATGCGCGGGGCGGCCATTACATTAACGTCGCGGGACGCTTGAAACCGGGTGTGACCGTGGCCCAGGCACGGGCGGAATTGGAAGTCCTCGCCTCGCAGCTCGCGAACCAATATCCCGATTCGAACAAGGGATGGGGCATTCTCATGATGCCTATCCAGGACTACACCGTGCGCGATGTGAAACCGGTCCTCTACACATTGCTCGGCGCGGTCGGCTGTGTCCTGCTCATCGCCTGTGCGAATCTCGCTAATCTGTTGCTCGCGCGCGCGACGGCTCGCTCCCGTGAGATTTCGATTCGCGCGGCCTTGGGCGCCGGACGTGGTCGGCTCATTCGGCAACTTCTTACCGAGAGTGTTGTCCTCGCGGTTTGTGGCGGAATAGCGGGCGTGCTCCTGGCGCGCTGGGGTCTCGACGCCTTGCTTGCGCTCGCGCCTACCAGCCTTCCAAGAATCTCCGAAATACATCTCGATTTCGGCGTGCTCCTGTTTTCACTCGGGCTCAGTGTCGTTACCGGGCTCTTGTTCGGAATCGCTCCCGCGTTGCTCGCCGCGCGGACTGACGTGAATGAAGCGTTGAAGCAGGGTACGCGCGGTTCGACCGAGGGCGGTGCGCGGGGCCGGCTACGGAGCGCGCTCGTGGTGACCGAGGTAACTTTTGCGCTCGTGCTTCTAGGTGGCGCGGGTCTGCTGGCACGCAGTTTCATGCAACTGACGCATGTCGATCCCGGGTTCGTTCCGGAGAACGCCACGTTCATG
>DATILK010000272.1:0-12647 GCA_035476555.1 Chthoniobacterales bacterium
CGGGCGGGATGACGGCGACGCGGCGGGTTTGTTTGAGGGCGAGGCGGCGGGCTTGGACGGAGTAGCCCCGGGTTTCACCTCCACTTCGGCGGCAACAAGAGTGTCGACGGCGAACGCGGCGGCCGCGAGAGTTAACCAAAATCTCAACATAGAGTGCCTACGCAACGCAGTGCTCGCGCTTTCGCAAGACCAATTCTTGGGGCCGGAACGCGGATCGGCGAATTTGCGCCGGTTTCGCAATTACTTTTTGTGTGAATGATTCCCGTGTCCGTTTCCGTGGCCGGACGATTTGCCAAAGGAATGGGGCCGCGCCTGCGGACGGTTCGATCTCGCGCGCGGTTTGAAATGGCGCTCTTGCGGAGGAACGGGGGCCGGTGATTGCGCCGCCGCGGCGTTTGCGTTGGCGTTCGCCGTTTGCAGGGATGTCGGCATTGAGCTCTCGACCGGCAGTTCGTTATTCTGACTTTTCGCCTGCGAGTGCAGAGTCGCCGCATAATTGGAAGTGGGAGGCAGATGATAGATCACTTGCGGCCGGGCATGCGAAGGACGGCTCCTGGTTGTTCCAGTTTCGGGCGGCTCCGCCGAGACCGTGACCGCCACGGCGATCAAGCTCGCGCAAAAGAATCGGACTAATTTGAGGGTGAAACCGGGGTTTTTCATACGGCACGGCAGAAAACCGCGAGGACGGTATTAGAATACCTTACTTCTGATTCGGCTGAAACCGAAAAAATGCGCGTCTCCCAGGCGGAAGAAAAGACTTGTCACTCCCCGGCGCGCCTCTCCACAATCGCCTCACCGCGCAGGGTTTTACGGCATGCGGAACGAGGAAAATCCCATGAATAAGAAAAAAGCTATCAAGAAAATCGGTGTGAGCTTCCTTTTCACCGCTGGCCTCATCGGTCTGACTTTCGCGTTACTCCCGAACGGAGATTCCATCGGAGCGATGCCAAGAATTTCGCCGACCGCTTCCACCCAAAAAGCGATGACCGCCGCGGCGCGAGCCGACCAAAAGCGCGCGCGGATGGCGCTCGGGCAATTGCCCCTTTCCTTTGAAGCGAACCGCGGCCAGTTCCCAGCGGAAGTGCAATTTGCTTCGCGCGGCGGTAGCTACAAAGCGTTTTTCACAAGCACGGAGGCGGTTTTCGTTTTGAGAAAACCGGGAGCGGCACCCGCGGAGGCCAACGCTTCGTTGAAGGGGACGAGCCAGGAACGGGCGGCGCAAGCGAAGCAGGAGCGAACCCAACGGGCCGCGGAACGCGCGGCTTCGAAAGCCGTTGTCCGAATGAGTTTGGCCGGCGCTAACCCGGCGGCGCGAGTGACCGGCGTGGAAGAGTTGGCGGGCAAGATTAATTACTTCCGCGGCAACGATGAGCAGAAATGGATCACGGGCGTTCCGACGTTCCATCGCGTTTCCTACAGCGCCGTTTATCCCGGCATCGACCTGGTCTATTACGGCAAGGGGAACCAATTGGAGTACGATTTGGTCATCGCCCCGGGCGCCGATCCGAATCGGATCGCGTTCAATTTCGATGGCGCGGACCGGCTGGAGGTCGATGCAGCCACGGGCGCGCTCGTCATTACCGCAGCGGGGGGCACACAATTGCGCCAGGCCAAGCCGCTCATTTATCAGGAAGAAAATGGAGTGCGGCGCGCGGTCTCCGGCGGATTCACAGTTAACGGCAGCGGAGCCGGATTCAGTGTTGGCGATTATGACCCCTCGCGTCCACTCGTGATCGATCCGGCCCTCATCAATTACTCGACGTATCTTGCCGGCGAAAACAACGATCGCGTCCACGGCATTGCCGCGGATTCTGACGGGAACGCCTACGCGGTGGGTTGGACGGAATCGGAAACTTTCCCGGTGAAGAACGCGTATCAAGCCGGGCAGAACAACGAGGTGCCCCAGGCGTTCATCACGAAGTTTAATCCGGATGGCTCGGAGCTGATTTGGTCTACCTACCTGGGCGGAAGCGGAGTCAATTCAGAAGGCGTCTTGGGCGACGGCGCTTATGCGGTAACCATCGATGGCGACCGCAACGTCTACGTCACCGGCTTCTCCTTTTCGTTCGACTTCCCAGTTCGAAACGCGATGCAACCGTACCAATCGGACGGGAACGCCAGTTCCTGTTGTTTCGACAGCGACAGCTTCATCACCAAGCTCAATGCCGCTGGAAACCAGCTTGTGTTCTCGACTTATTTCGGCGGCGCGGACGGAACTGATTCGGGACGCGGCATTGCGCTCGACAAGAACAACAACATCTATGTCGTGGGCTATACGAATTCATTCGCGTTTCCGACAACTAATCCGATCCAGCGCGAAATCGACGGACGCACCTCGCACTTTCATAACAACGAAGAAAACTTCGACGCTTACCTGGCGAAGATCGACGCCTCGGGCCAGTTCCGGGTCTACTCGACTTACATTGGCGGTCCTTCGCAGGACATAGCTACCGGCGTTGCCGTTGACCAAAATGGCGCGGCCTACGTCACCGGCTGGACCGATTCGACCGACCCGGGCCCGTCCCCCTCGGCAACAACTCCTCCCGCGACTCCGACGCCAACTCCAAACGCTACGCCCGCGATCCATTTTCCGATTACGGACAATGCGTTCCAAAAAACTCCGGGCGGCAGCGGAGGCTTCACGCGTGATGCCTTCGTAACAAAAGTGGATCCCACCGGGACCCAACTCATTTACTCGACGTATCTCGGCGGCGACGGAACGGACGTGGCCTGGGGCATCGCGCTGGGGCCAGACCGCAGCGCCTACGTCACCGGATACACCAATTCCGGCCAGCAGCTCTCGGGCGCCGACGCAGTAGGTGCAAGTGAATTCCCGACCACGGCCAGCGCATTCCAAACCCAGAATGCCGGCGGCTTCGATGCGTTCCTCACGCGATTGAACCCGGATGGGAGCGATCTGATTTATTCCACTTACATCGGGGGCGACGCCGATGAGGGCGAAGATCCGAACAACTTCTGTCTCGAGTGTGCCGATCAAATTGATGGCGCCGCCGTCGCAGCCGACATTTTGGGCAACGCCTACGTTACGGGTTTCACCGAGTCGACGTTCGTGCCAAGTCCACCCGGACCGAACGCACCGACCCAGGTTCCGTTGAATTTTCCGACCAAGGATGCGTTTCAACCGGAGCCCGGTAGCAGCCCCGGAAGTTCGCCGAAGGTTTCGCGCGACGCGTATGTCGCGATGTTCAATACGAACAAGACTGGTTCCGACTCGCTGGTTTACTCGTCGTTCCTCGGCGGCAGCCGGCGTGACGAAGGCGACGCCATCACGCTCGATCCAAACGGAAATGTTTTCGTGGCCGGTTGGACGCAATCGGACGGAGGATGTCGCGTCGTTGGAAACGCGACCTGCGACGGCCCTTCCATCAGCCAGAACGATTTTCCCACTACGCAAGGCGCGTTTCAGGAAGATCCAAGCTTCTCTGACGACGGCTGGGTCGTGGCTTTGGCGGGCGGAACGTCAACCGTTATCGGCCAGAACCAGGGATTCATGATTTTCGGCCAAGTCACGGACCAGGATGGCAATCCGGTTCCGGGTGTGACCATCACGCTGACCAAGCCTGATAACAGCACCGCGACGACGACCACGGATGCGCAAGGCACCTATTCGTTCCCGAATCTGCCGGCGGTTCCGGAGTCCCCTTACACGGTTACTCCATCCGGCCTCGGCTTTGAATACACGCCGCCGAGCCAGGAGGTCATCATTACCAACAAGAACGAGCGCGCGGACTTCGTCGCCAGTTTCCCAGAGCCCACGCCCACGCCTTCTACGAGTCCCACGGCAACAGCCACGGCGACGGCGACTCCTACTGTCCCGCCGACTTCGCAGGCGCTGAATCTCTCAACCCGCCTGCACGTTCTTACCGGCGACCAAGTGGGGATCGGCGGATTTATCATCACGGGCTCGGTTCCGAAGCACGTGATCGTGCGCGCCATCGGCCCGTCGCTGACACGCTTCGGAATTCCAAATCCGTTGCCGGATCCGATCCTCGAATTGCACGGCGCAGGTTCGTTCCAAACAATCACGAACGATAATTGGCGCGACACTCAGGAGGCCCAAATCAAGGCGAGCGGCATTCCGCCGACGAACGATCTGGAATCGGCGATCGATATTACATTGCCGCCGGGCAACTACACCGGAGTCATCCTTGGCAAAGGCGGCTCGACCGGCATTGGCCTCATCGAAGTCTACGATCTCGACACCGCCGCAGTCTCGAAGCTGGGGAACATCAGCACCCGCGGTTTCGTCGGTAGCACGCCGGGCGACAGCATCATCGCCGGGTTCATCCTGGGCAACAGCAACAATCCCGATCACATCGTGATCCGCGGCCTCGGGCCGAGCCTCGCCGCTTTGGGCGTGCCCAACACATTGCAGAACCCGACGCTCGAGCTGCACAATGGCGATGGGGTGTTGCTCTTCACAAACAATGATTGGCAGGACAATCCCACGAATGCGGCTGACGTCGCCGCCGCTGGTCTCGCGCCAAGCGACAGCAGGGAAGCTGCTATCGCCGTCACCCTTCCGCCTGGGGCTTACAGCGCCATTTTGGCCGGCTTGGGAAACACGACCGGCAACGGCCTCGTTGAAATCTACGATCGCGGCAGCGGACCGTAGAAACACACATCGAAATTAGTTCGTCGCCGCTGCGTTTTTTTAGCGCAGCGGTGACCGGCGCTAGATTATTTTCGAACTGCGCGATAAGTTCCGCGCCGTAGGACTTCGTCGCATGCCACAGTTTTCTTATCGCGCGCGCAACGCCCAGGGCGGTCTCGTTGAAGGCGTGCTCGAATGCACCGACCGCGCCGTCGCGATTCGCCAGATCGAGCAACTGCATTACATGCCGGTGCGAATCGAGCTCGTCGGCAGCACGCCGCCACCTGCCGCGAAAACTCCCAGGAACGGCGCGCCGGCCCCGGTTGCGATTCCTTCCACGACGACAACGTCGACGGCGCCGGCGCAAAAACTGAAAATTCCTCACGGCCAGTTGCTCATTTTTACCGAGCAGCTCGGTCATCTGCTCAAAGCGGGAATGACGCTCGATGAAGGATTGTCCGTTCTCGAGAAACGCCTTAAGCAACCGCGCGTCCAGCAGATGACGCACGCGCTCCATCAGGCCCTCGTCGATGGCCGCAGTTTTTCGCAGGCCCTCCGCGATTTCCCGCGCATTTTCCCGCCGATCTACGTGAACCTCGTTGCGGCCGGTGAAGCGAGCGGCGCGCTGCCGGATATTCTTTCCCGCCTCGTCGAGCATTTGATGCAGGCGAAAAATCTCCGCGACAGCGTCCAGCAAGCGTTGATTTATCCGATGTTTCTCGCGCTCGCCGGCATCGCGCTCATCACGCTGTTCATCACGTTCATGGTGCCGCAACTGGTCGGCTTCATGTCGCAAAACGGGGGCGCGCTGCCGTTGCCGACGCGGATTCTTTTGGGCGTGAATCAGGCGATCACGAATTATTGGTGGCTGGCACTTGCGCTCGGCATCGGCGCCTTCATCGCCTTCCGCGCGTTTGTTCGCACCGAGGAAGGCCGAATCGCCTGGGACAGGTTTCGGCTCATGATTCCCGGATACGGCCGCGTTATTCGACACCGTTACTACGCGCAGTTTTCGCGGACGCTCGGCACCCTCATGGAAAACGGCGTGCCGCTTCTGCGCGCGATCGATCTTGTCACGGAAATCGCCGGCAATCGTTTCCTCGAAGTGAAGATGATCGAAGTGCGCCGCGCGGTGATCGATGGCGCGACGCTTTCTACCGCGCTCAGTGCCCAGGATCTTTTCCCCGATTTGTTTACCGACATGATGGCCGTCGGCGAACAGACCGGGCACTTCGCCCAGACGATGCAAACCATCGCCGACGTTTACGAGCGCGAGCTGGAGCGCACCGTGAAAACAATTTCGGCGCTGATCCCGCCGGTCATCATTGTGCTCATCGCCATCGTCGTGGGCTTTGTCGTTTACAGCATTCTCTCCGCCGTCTTCGAAATGACGCACAGCTTGCAGGTTCGCCCGACTTAAGGTAGTCTCGCGCCGCAAATGCTTCCACGGGTTGCCGCGTTTTTTCTCCTCCTCTTCGCGGTCGCGTCGACTCAAGGCCAGGAAGTTTTCACCGCCACCCTCAGCCAGAGCCAGGCGAAAACTACCGCGCACAATTCGACCCTGATCCAAAGCGCTTGGCTCGATCTTCGGCAAATTCCCGCGGCCAGCTCCAAGCCTCAGGTAAGCCCCGACTGGGTGGAAGCGGTCACGATTGTTCCGGGTCAAAAAACGCCGGGCCTGCCCGAGACGACGATTTTTCGCATTCGCCTCGGTCATCCGAGTTCCGACGCGCAGGTCCTTTTTTTCCGTCTCTTTTTCGAGGATAACGCCGAGCAAAAACCGCAGCTCACCGCGTGGGATGAATCAGGCACGGTCGTGATGCAATCGGGCCCGCTCGGCGCCGGCATCGGTTTGCCCACGTCCGAAAGTGTGATGGTGCCGATGCTAGATGTGTCGACGATCGACGTCGAGGTGGCGGGCGACGGAAAAAATGTGCGCGGCGCGTATCTCGATTGGATGCGCAACGCCGAGGTGCTTCACCCTTCGAGCGCGGAACAACGCGATTTAATTCCGGAACCGTTCGCCGCGATGGCGCCGCTGCATCCGGCCACCCAGGACACGGAACGATTCGGGACCGTGACGGCGTCGCTCGCGGACGAAACGATTCGGATCGGCGCGAGTGTGTCGCAAGGCGCTTCGTTCCAGTTCGGTTTGGAATCGCAGCCGCTCGTCGCGTTGATTACGTTCGAAGTCGCCAGCCCGAATATCGCGGCGCCACCGGAAGTTTACGTCAACGGCGAAAACCTTGGGACCGCTTCCGTTACTCTGCCCGATCTGGCGGACCCAGCCTACCGCGGCCAGACCGCGTCGTTGCTGCGCGGCATGCGTTTTCAATACACCGGCTGGCTTCGCGCCCAGAAACTCGTTCCGGCGACCAATCTCAAGGCGGGAACGAACGACGTCCTCATCACCAGCGGATCCGGGACGGCCGTGTCGGCTATTCGCGCCACGCAGATTCAATTGAAGTATCTCTGGGATAAATCAGATTACGAGTTGCAGACCGACCGCTAACCGAAATGACTAGAATGAAAAAACGACAGAGCGCTTTCACCCTCCTGGAAATTATGCTGGTCATCAGCATCATCGTCATTCTGCTCGGCGTGGCCGTCAGCAAGCTCGGGAACACGACCGGCGTCGCCAAGAGTGTCGCGGTCCGCGCCGATGTTCAATCGATCGGCACCCAGCTCAAACTTTATGAAAGCATCAACGGCTTTCTACCCACGACGGAGCAAGGCCTCCAGGCACTGGTGACCCAGCCGTCGAGCGATCCGCGCCCGAGCCATTGGTATCAGCTCTTCAAGGAAATTCCGAAAGATCCCTGGGGAAGCAATTACATTTACCTCTGTCCCGGCCGGAAGAATCCCACCGGCTACGATCTGTATTCCGCCGGCCCCGATCGCAAAGCCGATACCTCCGACGACGACTGGGGCCAGTAGCCCCTGCGAATTCAATTGGCACACGAATCGCCGCCTAACGAGTCCTACAACTCTACTTCCGGCGTCGGTGCGACTGGGGGCGCCGGATAGGGCGTGGTATTTGGAACCGGATTCTTCGGAATAACGCCACGCACTCGTGGAGGCGGCGTCGGCAATTGCGGGATCGGCGCGGGGCGTTGTTGTTGTTGAATCGCTGTTTGCGGGACCACCGGCGCTGGAACGATGGGCTGCGCCTGGACGTTGGGTTGTTGCATCTGCACTTGCTGCGGCTGGTTGGTCGCGACCGACTGCTTCAGCAGCGCTTCATTGAAACTCAACGTCGCGGTCTGCCCGTCTTTCGTGATTGTGACCTTGGTCGCGCCGACTTTGTCCGACCACTCGATGTTGGTGATCGCGTAACCGTCTTCCGGAGCGTTCGTCGAAAGATATTTTTTGAAATTCTTGTCTGCACTCGACGCGATCGTGACGAAGTCTCCGTCTTTGGAGTGCGCGGCGTTCGCGACGAAAAGGTCCTTCGCAAAATTCGGCGTGGCCGCGGGCGCCGCAGCCGCCGTGGCGACGGCGAACGGCGAGCGGTCCATCATCGCCTGGTAACGGGCGAACGCGAACGGCTTCGGCACGTCGTCCGCGAGGAGCAAACTTAGCGGCGCGGCGGCGACCAAAGCGAGCGCGAGATTTCGTGTCTTCATTTACGTTTTCGTCTCGGGGTTTTCTGTTCCGACAATAATCGAGAGAGAATTGTTCGAACAGCGTTATTTGGCGCCGGCGGGCGCGAACCAACGGGCTAGTTTCATTTTGCCACGCATCATCGTGGGATCGGCGGAATCGATGTTCAGCGTGATGCTTTCAAAAACGACGAACGACTCGGGCTGCTGGATATCGTAGAGAAAATGGACGAGCGGCGGCCACCCGCTCTTCACTTCGAACGACGCGAAAACGGCCTGGTGGTCCGGCGTGGCGTCGCTCGTCCCGATCGCCGGATTTTCGATCAGCACATTCTGTTTGCCGGCGACTTGTTTGACCTGATCGAGCAGGGTCGAGGCGTCGCCCGGCCCTTTGAGCGCCGGTTGATGTTCCTTCAGCCATTGGGCCCGCTTCTCCCAAAGGTCGCGCTCGCGAATGAAAACTTCCTGGACCTTGCGCGTGTTCTGCCGCGCGACGAGATCGGCCCGCGCATGGTCGAGCGCGCCGAGGAGCCTGCCCCAGATGTACCAATTCAGGAGGAGGAAAACAATTCCACCGACAATGGCGCACAGCCGGCGTTCGCGCGGATTGAGGCGTTGATACCAGACCGCGATCGTCATTTCGGTTTTCCCTCCAGGCGAAATTGCGCGTGATCGTTCGGCAACAAACGCGGCGCTCCCAGCTCGAACTGGAACGTCTGCAAGTCCGGGTTCTTTTTAACCTTCTCTGCAAACTGATAAGCGAGCGCGGCCGTGTTCGCCTCGCCGTCCACGGAAATCTGGCGGGCCGATTGATTGAACTGCGTGATGCGCACGTCCGCCGACGGCAAGCTCTCAAACAAATGCTGGACGACTTCGATCGGGTAAAAATGCGGATCGATCGCTGGCGCGAGCGCCTTCCATTTTGCTTCCGTCGCCCGGACGAATTCAGTGCGCGGCGCGTCCTTCGAGATGCGCTTGTCCAGCCGGCTGATGGAAAACTTCAGGCCGAGCAGATAAAACAGAAACAGGAGGAGAAGCCCGCCGTAAGCCGCGGCGCCGATCAGGATTCGCTTTCGCCATTCCTTTTGCCGCGTGAGTTGGAGGCGCCGCTGCCGCCAGCTTTCTGGCAACAGATTGAGACGCGATTCCGCCGGCGGCACTTCCACCGCGATCAACTCCGCGTTCGTCGCGAAGATCCCTTCCACGGTGTCGCGAAACTCGTAAAGACTTTCCGCGAGAAGAATCCGCGGCGCCGAAGTGTTGATGCCCTGCAGCTCCGCGCTCAGGGTCAGCTGCGGCAAATCGCGCTGGAGTTGCAACGCGTCCGCGCCATCGAGGCTGTGGGTGAAACTGACCTTCCCCTCCTCCGCGATCGCGCAGACGATCGATTCGTTCTCGGGATAAATGAAGAGCGACGTTCCTTCGGGACTGTGGGTCGCGGCCCGATGACCCGCGTAAACCGTGACCTGGCTTGGGATCAATCCGCGCGAGATGAGCGGCGCCGCCAGCTCATTCAACTTTTCGTTGTGCACCGCGACGGCGGAAATCACGCTGCCTTCTTCGGTCTGCGAAATCACTTCCGAATCGGTGGTCATTTCCTCCGGCGAAAACGGCATCGCTTTCTCGACCTGAATCCGCACCATCTCACCGAACTCGCTGGCATCGGTCGTCGGCAATCGCATCCGTTGCGCGAGCACGAGCTCGATCGGCAGCGCGAGCACAATGTCGTCCTCGGGGTGCAGCAATCCGGCGATTTCCTCGACCGTGCCGGCGGCGCGCACTTCCCAGGCTTTGTTCAGCTCGGCAAAGCGGACCAGATCCCAGCCGTTGGCCGAGGGAACTACGTAAACGCGTTTCGTTACCGGCTCGATATCAAAGCTCCTTCCACGAAAGTAATCGGCTGCCACCTTGGAATTTGAAAATCACCATTTGCACCGTTCGCGTGGCCGACGCGGATTTGCCAACACTGATCACGCGCACAACTTGGGAGGTATCGGTGATCAATGGCAGAAGTTGATTAAACTGATCCTGCCGAAATCCAAGCGCAACTTGCAGGGACATCTGATCCGGCTGCGTTGCTTGACCTACAGAAAAGTGGACATCGTCCTCGGTCCCCTCGATGCCGTCCGGTCCGCGGCGCAACTCCAGAAAACGATCCACGAGCGGCTCGGTGAATCCCGGCAGCGCGAGAAGAACGTCACGGGACGCGGAGTTCACATCGATCGGAGCCCCAGCGTTCTGACCCGCGCCTTGATTCACAGAGAGCAGCGTAAAGTCGTCCTCCCAATTCGGGTTCGAGGTGAAGTCTTCCCAGCCGCGGATTCGCTTCACTTCCGCCAGAGTCTTGAGCGGACCGTTCGCAGGCTGGTACCCAGGTTCTTCTTCGGCGCCGTTTAATCGCACCAGATTATCGGGATCGATCCAGTCCAGCAGGGTGTCGATCATGTGGTCGCGCTCGTTGAGGTCGATGCCTTTCACCTCCAAATATTTTCGGAGGATCTCGCGATAGGGCGACTTAGGATCGGCCATCGCGGCCGCGGCAATTCGATTCAGATTCAAGCGCCCGCTCTCGCCGGTGATACGCGCCGCAAAACTTTGGTTCTGCGGAAACGAACCGTGAAGCAAGGGCGAGCCGGGTTTGACCGATGGATGCAGGGCCACTTCCGCGCCGGAGCACGCCATCGCTTCCGCTTCGAGATTGCGATTGGCGATGCTGGACAGGCCGAGCCGCGCATTGATGTCGAGCGCCCATGAAATGACCATGGCGCTTAAGAGAAACAGCGCCCAGAGCGCCAACATGATGGCCGCGGCGCGCGTTCCTCTTCTATTCGTTAGGCCGGCGAGACGCATCATAATGGAGTCCGGCCCAGCGCGACGATCGCCCGCCAATCCGGGCGGTTTGCGCGCTGGATAACCAGCTCGATCAGCCGCGGCAAGGTGGCCGTATCGGTCCAACGTTCGACCCAGGCGTTGAGGCGCGTGTCGAAATAACGGATCCGCAACCCGCCGATATCGTCGATCAACGGCACCCAGGTTTCCTTTTCATCGTTGCCTTCCGCATCGCCGCGCGGTTTGCGATAACAACCGAGCTGAAGCCGGTCGCTCCCTTCCTTCATCGGCCGCAAACGCAGCCGCACCGTATACTCGCCGGCCGCATAGCGCGTCATCAATCCCGGCCCCGGACCGCAGGCCCACACGATCTCATCGCGCGGTCGATCGTTGAATTTGTAAGTGTCGCCGGCGAGCGCACCGACCCCGGTCGGCAAGTCCTGCCACTGCGAGGTGAGCAACTCGAGTAAACCGCTGTAGCGCGCTTCCTCCATGTTTTCCACGGCGGAGACGCGGAGCGCGATGATGTTGGCTTGCACGAAACGAAAAATCGCCGTCGCCATCAGTCCGAGGATCGCCGTCGCCAGGATGATCTCGAGGAGGGTGAACCCAGCGCCGCCGCGGGCGCGTCTGTCACTGGCGATAAACATAAAATTGGATCTTGCGCGATTGCTGGACTCCGCCGCGCTTCCATTCCGCGCTCAACGTCACCAGATTGATCCCGTTGACCTCGAAATTATCGGGCCCCTTCAACGGCGTCGGCACTGCTTTCTGCACCAGCAAAATGTCCCCGTAGCCGGTCGCCACTTTTGTTTCTTTCTTGAGCTCGGGAAGACCCGGCGTCGCCTGCACTTCCGCCATCCGATCCGCCAGGATTTGCCGGATGCGGTCCTCCTCGGCGTTGAGGCCGCTCGCGTTCAGGCAATTTTGGACCGAGCGACCGAGTGCGATCACGCCGAGAGAAAAAATCGCGAGACCGATGAGGACCTCGTAAAGCGCAAACGCCAATCGCCTATTTCGCGACATAAGAAACCGTTTCCGAACGCGCCGTGAGCGCGGAATAATTCGCGGTCCACTTCCCATCTCTGCCCTGGTAGGTCACCACGGCCGGCTCGCAATTTCCCGACGGCCAAAAAATCCATTCGGCCGGCGCGTCATCCACCAGCGCCGCCGGAAACGAAATCCGAAACGATTCGTTCTTCGCTACTCTCAACTTCATGACCGGCTCCGGATCGTCGCCTTTCAAAAATCCTTCCGGTCGCAATCCGATCTGGCCGTCCTGCCAGACGATCAGGTACGGGCGTCGCTCGGCCGTGCTGCGCTGCTGCGCCTCGCGCACGATCGCATTGAAACCATCGAGCGACCTGTGCAACCGCCGATCCGCCAGGACCCCGTTCATGCTCGGCACCGCGAGCATCATCAGAAGCACGAGGAGAACGACTGCGATCGCCAATTCAAGCAGAGTAAAACCCGGCCGCCGATCAACCTTAACCCGCATTGGGAAAAGTTACGCGCTCGGCGGCAAATCACAAGACAGCGCCGTTCTTCATCCAAGTCAGTTGCCGGTTCGGAAGACTTCGCGAAGCAGCGCGAAAACGCGA